>CAIZMD010000179.1 GCA_903933995.1 uncultured Bacteroidota bacterium | reverse complement strand
TACAGAAGCTGTTCCTGGCCAAAGGATAAACAATAAAATCAGAAGTGGACAATTACTAGATGTGTATATCAGTGCCGTTGCTCCGCCAAAAGATACTACACAACAAGTTCCAGTGATTAATCAATAAAGCAACTCAAACAAATCATATGCAAACCATTACCGTAGAAGCACTCAAAGCTAAAATTGATGCAGGCGATCAGATTCACCTGGTAGACGTAAGAGAACCTCATGAACATTCAGATTTTAATATTGGAGGTATCTTATTGCCATTGGGTCAAGTGCAAACCATGCAAGTAGACGCCATTGAAGACTTGAAAAATCAAGAAGTATTTGTCTATTGCAGAAGTGGCAATAGAAGTGGTCAAGCCTGTCTAATTTTAGAAACCATGGGCTTTACAAATTTGGTGAATGTCTCTGGAGGTATGCTTGCTTGGCAAGACCGTTTTGCAAAATAAAGATCTTAGAAATAACAATTAAAAGCCCCGAATTTTCGGGGCTTTTTAATGCAATGATTTCAGCAATAGTATGTTTACAATCTAACATTTAATGCAATCATGAAATTGGTTCCAGCCTGAGGATAGTAACCATTGTCATTACTCAAGGTATTGCTTAAAATATAGCTATAAGTATATCCATTTGGTTCATACTTAGCATTCAAGAGATTATTTACTTGACCAATAACATGCATTTCTTTCAGGAAGCTGGTTTTAATGGTCCAATTTAATCTTAGGTCTTGGGTAAAATAGCCATTGAGTTTTCTGTTTTCATTTTGGCTATTATCCATGTATTGTTTGCCCACATATTTACTTAAAAGACTTAGGGCAACATGTTTGTATACTTGTATATCAGCTGTTAATCCACCCACTAAGGCGGGAGAAAAAGAGATATCCGTGTTTTCATGTTTCACAGCATCTTGTAAACCGGTATCCCAATTGTCAATATATTCTGTAAAGGATTTGATTTTGTTCTTACTAAATGTCAGATTTCCTGAGAGGTTAAGAATTGTAGAAACCCTTGCAGCAGCTTGTAATTCCAATCCCAAACGATAGCTATTGGGAACATTGGTACGGGTATAAGAACCAACATCATTAATTTGTCCAGTCAAGACCAATTGATCCTTGTACTGCATCCAATATAGGGTAGCGCCATAATAGAATGAGCCCTTTCTTTTTTCAATACCCAATTCCAAGTCTTGTAAGGATTCAGGTTTAGGTTGTTGTATAGGACTTGCTTGAAAATCATCCCTATTGGGTTCTTTATTGGCAATGGCATAACTCAAAAATCCAGTAAATCCATTCTTGCTATAAGTGATACCTGCTTTGGGATTTACAAAATCAAAACTTCTGTCTACGATTAGTGTTGGACTGGTTTGAAATCCTTCCATTCTATGGGATACTTTGCGGTATTGTAGGTCTACAAAACTTTGCCAATTTGCATTGAAACGGTGTTGCCATTTGGCATAGAGATTGGCGTCTCTTTTTACAGCGGGTAAATCATAGTATCGGTAGTCTGGAGAAACAGTTCCTTGCTTCATCCAGGTGATCTTTCCAAAATGCTGTCCTTGGTATTTGTTCCAGCCACCACCAATGGTGAATTCATTGGCCTCTTTTTTATATTGAAAAGAACCAATTTGACCTAAGAAACTATTGTCTAACCAACGCTGTCTTACCAAGTCTGTTTTAGTAATAGTTGTTCCACCTATAATAGTGTTGGGTAAACCATATTTACTATAACTCTGATCTGCTTTGTATTCTTCATAATAGCCATTACCCATGGTTAAGAACAGGGCAGTATTAAATGACCAATACTGGTTAAAAGCATGATTGAAAAATAATTGATAATGGGTTTGGGTATAGTTGTCCGTTTGGTTCTCATATGGCGCATCCGCTTTTTCCATGCCTGCAGGATTATAGGTTCTGTTGCTTGATAGTAAAGCTTCAGGAACCCCATACCATGCTTGATAGGTTTTTTCTTTACCCGTAAATACATTCAAACGCAAGGATGATTTTGCATTTAAATAAGCGGCACTCAAATACAGGGATTTTAAATTGGAAGCCGCCCTATCAATAAAACCATCGCTATTAATAGAACTAACCCTTGCATCAAGCGTAAAATGTTTGGCTATTAATCCAGAGCCACCCTTGACCGTGCTTTTCCAAGTATTAAAAGAACCCGCACTGGTATTCATTTCACCATAAGCTTTCTCATTATATTCATTGGTAGAAAGGTTTAAACTGGCACCAAATGCGCCAGCCCCATTGGTAGAAGTACCAACCCCTCTTTGAATTTGAATGCTATTAACAGATGAGGCAAAATCGGGAATGTTTACAAAAAAAGTACCCATGCTTTCCGCATCATTGTAAGGGATTCCATTTAAGGTTAGATTAATCCTGGTAGCATC
>CAIZMD010000178.1 GCA_903933995.1 uncultured Bacteroidota bacterium | reverse complement strand
GGGATTAACCAAGTTGCACTCACCCCAAAGCAAACGGTTTTATTGGCGTCTCCAGAAAAAGCACTCTGTGATAAAATAATTTCAACCGCAGGTTTAATATTAAGAAGTAAAATGCAAACTGTTACTTATTTAATAGAGGATCTTAGAATTGAAAAAGAGCGTTTAAAGCGTTTAGATAGCGGAGCAATAGAAACATGGATTAACGAAAGCCCAAAGAAATCAAGTATTGAAATCTTGGTAAAAACTATCAACAGTTTATGATTAAAGAATGGTTAGCTACATATAAAACCAATACTGCTTTAGATACTGAACAAGCGCTAAGGGAGATTATGCAAGAGATTGCATTAGCAGGATTGAATAGGTCCGGTTTTTTTAAAGAGGCTGCTTTTTATGGTGGAACAGCATTGCGTATTTTTTATGGATTAGATAGGTTTTCGGAAGACTTAGATTTTTCATTAGTAACACCCAATAAACAATTTGAAATTGCTAATTATCTAGATTCAATTGTTGATGAGTTTAATGCAGTGGGAATGAAAGTGAGTATTAAAGAAAAAGAAAAGTCAAAAGACTCGAATATTGATTCAGCGTTTTTAAAGTCAGAAACCTTATGGACTGAACTTAGTTTAGAAAGTGCAACCATACAAAGCGGCGTGTCTAATAAAACGAGTATCAAAATTAAAATTGAAGTGGATACAAATCCACCAGTGGGCTTTGAAACAGAGGATAAATTATTGCTCAGACCTTATTCCTTTTATGTAAACTGTTTTACTATTTCAAGTTTATTTGCTGGAAAGATGCACGCCTTGCTTTTTAGGAAATGGAAAACCAGGGTAAAGGGTAGAGATTGGTATGATTTTGAATGGTATGTCAAAAACGGAATATCACTGAATTTAAACCACTTAGCAATCAGAGCAAAGGATAGTGGAGATTGGCAAAATGATGCATTTACAAAAGATGATTTGGTAAATTTATTAGAAGCAAAAATTGCCACAGTAAATATAGATAGGGTTAAAGAAGATATTATAAGATTTATACCTAATCAAGAAGTACTAAATATTTGGTCTGCAAAATATTTTAGAGAACTGATTCAGCATATTAAAATTGATGACAGACAATAAATCAAAGTATATGATAGCATATCCAAGGGTATGGATGAATAAGAGCTTGATCATAGCATTAGTGGTATGCCAATCTTTTTTGACAAAGGCGCAAATAGCAACAACCGCTTTCCAATTAAACCAATGTGGGTTTTATCCCAATAGTCAGAAAGTGGCTGTGTTAACAGATGCTGCAACGGAATCAAAATTTTACATCGCGTCAGCAAATGGCAAAGAGATTGTTTTTACAGGAGAACTAAGTGAGCAAAGACAATCGGCTAATTCCTCTACCAAAACAAGGGTGGCTAATTTTTCTGCTTTTACAAAACCCGGACAGTATATCATCATCAGTGGTCAGCATAAATCCTATCCTTTTGAAATCAAAAATGAGTTATACAAAAATGTAGCAACTGCAGTCTTGAAAGCATATTATTTTCAAAGGGCTTCCATGCCTTTAGAAGCAGCTTTTGCGGGTCAATGGCAGCGCAGGGGTTTTCATCCTGATGATGTAGTGTACATTCATCCAACTGCAGCATCGGCGCAGCGTCCAGAGGGTTCTACCATTTCCAGCACCGGTGGTTGGTATGACGCAGGTGATTACAATAAATACATTGTCAATTCTGGGATTACCATGGGTACTATTTTCAGTGCGTATGAAGATTTCCCTGAGTACTTTAAAAAACTCGTTACCAATATTCCTGAGAGCAATGATGCGGTCCCCGATATTTTAAATGAAGCCATTTACAATCTTCGCTGGATGTTGACCATGCAGGATCTGGATGGAGGTGTATATAATAAATGCACCAATGCCAGTTTTGATGGAATGGTCATGCCTGGTGTTACTAAAGATAAAAGATGGGTGGTACAAAAAGGAACTGCCGCTACTTTAGATTTTGCAGCAGTAACAGCACAAGCGGCCCGAATTTTAGCACCGTTTAAAAAACAGATGCCCGGTGGCTTGGCCGATAGTTGTTTGGTTGCTAGCCGCAAAGCCTGGGAATGGGCCTTGCTTCATCCTGCCATGGAGTACAAACAAAATGAGAACAACCAACAATTTAAACCGGCTGTGACAACGGGTGGTTATGGTGACAATCATTTTCAAGATGAATGGTTCTGGGCTGCGTCTGAATTATTTCTGACAACCAAAGAAGATAAGTTTTACCAAGTGGTGGCATTGCGTGTACAAGATACTATTGGTCTGCCCAGTTGGAACAATGTGGGCATGATGGGTATTTATTCTTTCTTGCATTTTGCCAATCAATTACCAGCAACCTATGGATCAACTGTTGCAGCCATGAAAGCAAAAATATTGGCCATGGCCGATGCTTATCTAGAGAAAACAAAGTCCAATGCGTTTGGCACGGTGATGGGTCAATCGGCCAAAGATTTTGTTTGGGGTAGCAATGCCAATGCTGCCAATCAGGGAATGCTGTTGATCAAGTCTTATTTGTTGACCAAAGAAAAAAAATACCTAGACCATGCATTAACTAATGCCGACTATTTACTGGGTAGAAATGCTACGGGTTATTGCTTTGTAACAGGCATTGGTTCAAAGTCTCCCATGCATCCACACCATCGTCAATCAGTGGCAGATACTATTGTTGAACCAGTGCCGGGTTTGTTAGCGGGTGGTCCTAACCCGGGTAGACAGGATGGTTGCCAATATCCTTTTACCGAAACGGAAACGGCTTATGTAGATGTTGATTGTTCTTATGCCTCCAATGAAATTGCCATTAACTGGAATGCACCAGCGGTTTATTTATTCAATGCCATGGAAGCATTACAAAAAGCGGCAGGTTATTACAAGTAGTTAATGGTATTATAAGCTTCCTACTCTAAATCATCCTCCCACTTTAAAATGACTATTCAACTAAATAAGCAGTACCCCTACCAACACCTATTTTTGCAACCAAGTTTTTATTAGTCAAATCTTTGAGGGTTTTCTTTACTGTAGGAAGCGCTATGTCTAGCTTTTGAGCAATCTCACCTGATTTTGATCCGGGATAATTTTGAATGAAAAAAAGTATACGTTGTTCGCGGAGCGATAGCGCTTGTGCTGGATCTTTGTGCTGATCTAGTTTTTGTAAAAGATTGCGCTGAATATTATTTAGACAACTTATAAAAAACTGTAACCATGCTGTAACATTCTCACCAGGTCTATTGCGTTGGGTTTCCATCAACACTTTATAATATTCAGCTTTTCTATTTTCAATTTCGTGTTCAAAACTGATGTATTGAATCCAAGCATATCCATTTTTTAAAAGTAATAAGCTGGCTAATAACCTACTTAATCTACCATTGCCATCTTGAAAAGGATGGATACTTAAAAACTCATACACAAAAAGGGCCGTTTTAATTAATGGCAGGGTATTGGTATCCTGTTCATACCAATCTATTAATCTATTCATGGCATCCTGGGTAGGAAACCCTGGTTCGGTAGTTCTAAAAATAATTTGTTTTGTGCCGTTGTTTAAAGTTGCTTCTACAGCATTGCTATGTTGCTTGTATTGGCCACGGTGCCAAGTATCTTTTTCACCATGTTTCAATAAAAGATTGTGAAGACCCTTGATCTGGCTTTCTGTAATTTCTATGGCGGCAAAATTGTCGGTGATGGTATCAAGGGTTTCAAAATAACCCACCACTTCCTGTTGATCTCTAAGTTCTAATTGGGTAATTTCTATCTTATCAATTAAAACTGCCACTTCATCATCAGACATTTTTGAGCCTTCAATTCTGGTTGAAGCACCTACACTTTTAACCGTGGCAATAGACTTTAATTGTTTTAAAGAGGCACCTTCTCTTTTTTCAATACTATTCCATGAAGCATCAAAACGGTCCAAATTAGACAATTGGATCATGAGATTCATGTCAATGTCCAATTTCAGTTGATTAATTTCAATGCTCATGATATACGTATTTATCCGTAAATATACGATAAATGGACTTTAAAGCTAAAATTGATACGTATTTATCCGTAAATATTCGATTCTCTGAATAAAACAACCCAAGAGGATCCCTATGCTTAGCTGTTTGCCGCAGTATGTTTCTGCAATATCCGCTTCCCTTCTTTTTTAACCGCAGGGCTTTTTCTAAAAGACCAGATAATGTCACTGGCGTATTTTCTAGAAGCTTCTAAATCTACAATGGGTGCGGGATAGTTCTTGCCAATTATGCATTGATAGAGCTCTTGTTCAATTGCGCTAAGTTTCCAGGGCTCGTGGATTAGAGAAGCGGGAACAAGGTGTAACTCAGGAACCCATTGTTTGATAAAGCGGCCATCGGGGTCGTGTTCTATGGAGTTTTTAATGGGGTTATAAATTCTAACGGTGTTGATGCCGGTTACGCCAGACTGCATTTGAAGTTGCGGATAATGAATGCCGGGTTCATAGTCTAAAAATTGGCGAGCAAGAAAATGCAAATCGCGCCAGTCTTGCCAAAGATTAAACACAAAGAATGACACCACCATGGCACGCATTCTAAAATTCAGATAACCCGTTGCAACCAAGCAGCGCATACAAGCGTCTACAATGGGTACGCCTGTTTGACCATCCTGCCAAGCAGTAATATAAAATTCATTTCTGGGTTTTTCCATCTGATCAAATGCCGCGTTTACGTTTTCAAATTCCATGCGGCACTCGTCTTCAAATTTTTGCATAAAATGACAATGCCAGTGCAGGCGCGATATAAAATTAGACAGGGCCCTTTTGTTAGCTGATGCCGCGTAGTGCTGACTAGTATACTGATACAACATGCGCATACTAATATTGCCATAACTCAAATAGGGCGATAAACGGCTGCAAGATTTTCTACTCAACAAGGGTTTAGAAATATG
>CAIZMD010000177.1 GCA_903933995.1 uncultured Bacteroidota bacterium | reverse complement strand
GTCTTCTAACTGCACTAGAATTTCATTTGCTCTGGCAATCAGCGATGGGGGCATTCCAGCCATTCTTGCCACGTGAATACCAAAACTATGGATGCTACCTCCGGGTGCTAATTTTCTCAAGAAAATAATTTTGTTCCCCAATTCCTTATTAGTAATATGGTAATTCTTGACTCTTGGAAGTTTGGCTTCTAATTCATTTAATTCATGGTAATGTGTTGCAAAAAGGGTCTTGGGTGCAGCAGGTGAACCGTGCAAATGTTCAACAATACTCCAAGCAATGGAAATGCCATCATAGGTAGAAGTGCCTCTTCCAATTTCATCCAAGAGGATTAAACTTCTAGCAGAAATATTATTGATAATACTGGCCGTTTCATTCATCTCTACCATAAAAGTAGATTCCCCACCACTCAAGTTATCACTTGCGCCAACCCTTGTAAAAATCTTATCCGTTAATGGAATTTTGGCAGCCGATACAGGAACAAAACTGCCCATATGTGCCATTAAGGTAATTAGTGCTGTTTGCCTAAGCAGGGCACTTTTACCACTCATATTGGGTCCTGTTAATATAATCACTTGAATGCCTTCTGGGTCTAGTACAATATCATTACTTACATAAGACTCACCTGCAGGAAGATTTTTTTCAATCACAGGATGCCTACTGTCTTTGAGCTCCAACAATGCACCGCTATGCATCTCAGGTTTTTTGTATTGGTTCTGAATAGCATTTTCAGCAAAACAGATTAGGCAATCCAACTGAGCCAATAAATGGCCATTCATTTGCATGGGGGCAAGAAAGGCTTGCAGGTATTGGAGCAACTTGTCATACAAATCCAATTCAATGGCCAAGATTTTATCTTCAGCACCCATGATTTTTTCTTCATAGGTTTTGAGTTCTGGTGTAATATATCGCTCCGCGTTAGCCAGTGTTTGTTTGCGAATCCATTCAGCTGGCACTTTGTTTTTCTGTGAATTGGTTACTTCCAAATAATAACCAAACACATTATTGAAATTGATTTTTAGAGAACTGATTCCTGTAAGTTCGGCCTCTCTATGTTGAATATTATTGAGGAATTCTTTTCCGCCAGAGGCGATATTTCTTAGTTCATCTAACTCCTCATGAATACCACTATTAAATACATTTCCTTTATTGGCAGCAGCTGGAGGGGCTTCATTAATTTCACGGAAAATTCTTTCCATGACTTCCGGGCAGGGATCCAGTTTTTTGACAATCTGTTGTAAGAAACTATTGGGTAATTCAGCACCCTCTTTTTGAATAATGCTAATTTGTTCTAGCCCCTTGGCTAGTTGTAAAACTTCGCGGGGCGATATTTTTTTTAAAGGAATCTTGCTCACCAATCGTTCTATATCGCCACAGCGTTTAATAGATTCCGTGATAGATTTTCTCAAATCGGGAGACACTATCCAGGTAGCTACTGCGTCTAAACGTTCATTGATTTTTATTAGGTCTTTCAGCGGAAAAAGCATCCAGCGGTGCAAAAGCCTAGCGCCCATAGCACTCACTGTATTGTCCATTACCTTGATTAAGGAATTTCCGTTTTCATAACCAGTATGCAAGAGCTCTAGGTTGCGAATGGTAAACCTATCCATCCACAAAAAGTCTTCTCTTTCTATTCTTTGAACACTGCTAATATGTTGTAAGTGTGGATGCTCTGTTTGTTTTAAGTAATACAAAATGGCTCCTGCAGCCACAATGGCCATAGACATTTTTTCAATCCCAAAACCTTTTAAGGAATGGGTTTGAAAATGTTTGAGCAAGCTTTCTGTAGCAAAACTTTCATCAAAAACCCAACTGTCTAAATGATAGGTATAAAATTTTGGCCCAAACAATTCTTTGAACTGTTTTTGATGGCTTCTTTGGAAAATGACTTCTGAAGGTTTTAAACTTTGCAAAAGCTTGTCCATATAATCAGCATTGCCTTCTGCAACAAAAAATTCACCAGTGGAAATGTCTAGAAAGGCAATCCCCATTTGGTCTTCTTGAATATGTAAGGCCGCCAAGAAATTATTGCTATTCTGGTCTAATAATTTGTCATTGGTAGCAATACCCGGTGTTACTAGTTCTGTAACCCCTCTTTTCACAATACCCTTAACGGATTTTGGGTCTTCCAATTGATCGCAAATGGCAACCCTATAACCTGCTTTCACCAATTTGTGCAAATAAGTATCCAATGCATGGTGGGGGAATCCAGCCAATTCACTGGCCGATGCAGAACCATTGTTTCTTTTTGTTAAGGTAATACCTAATACCCTAGCTGAAATAATGGCGTCTTCTCCAAAGGTTTCATAAAAATCGCCCACGCGAAACAAAAGAATGGCATCAGGATATTGTTGCTTAATGGCCCTGTGCTGTTGCATTAATGGGGTATCGGAAACGGCTTTAGACATGGGCAACAAATATAAGCCCTTGCTTACAAGCCCTTGTTATTGCTTGCGCGATGTGGAAAGAAAGTGAAGAATGAAGAGTGAAGAGTGAAAAGACAAAACCCAAAATCAAGTTGATTCAGTTAATCCTTAAGATCCTGAAACTTGATTTTGGGTTTTGACAGTTTATTTAAAGAGGAGTATTAAAATCCTCTTGGTTTTGGAAGGGCTTTTCTTGGTATTTTTTCCTCCCTTTGTGATGCATTGTATACAAATGCAGCAACAATGGTAGAAATCTGTTTCAAATCAGCTTCAATCAAATGGTCATAAACATCCATATTGCTATGGTGGGTTCTGGTATCATATTCAATAGGGTCTTGAATAAATTGGAATCCAGGTAAACCAACGGCATCAAATGCTTGGTGGTCGGTTCCACCTGTATTGCTAATAGTTACCGTGCTTGCACCTAAGTCTTTAAAAGGGGCTAACCAAGAGCTGAAAATATTCCTACAAGCTTCATTGCCTTGTAAATAAATCCCCCTGATTTTTCCGGTACCATTGTCAATATTGAAATAGGAAGAGAAATTGGCATGAGCGGGTAATAATTGCATATTGGCAGGATCTGCAAAAGTCTTTTTCACATAACCTCTTGATCCTAATAAACCTTGTTCCTCCCCACTCCATAATCCAATTCTGATGGTTCTTTTATTTTGAACTCCCAAGGTCTTCAAAATTCTAATGGCTTCCATCATTACCGAAGAACCAGAAGCATTATCGGTAGCTCCAGTTCCAGTTTGCCATGAATCTAAGTGAGCCCCAATCATCACAACTTCATCTTTTAATTTTGGATCAGTGCCAGGAATTTCAGCAATCACATTAAACCCTTGGGTATTATTAGACTGGAATTTGGTTTTTACATCGGCATCCATTTTTACAGATTCACCAGAACGGGCAATTCTCAAAAGGGTATTATAGTCTTCAATGCCTAATACCATATCTAAGAAATTTTCTGGATCGGTTGCTTTATATGCACCACCACCTTGGGCAAAAATGGTTCCATCATGGCTACGAATACCTGTACTCAAAATGGCTACGGCGCCTTCTTTTTTTGCCATTTCTTTTAATTGGGTCAATGCCCTTTGTGCACCACCAAAACCGCCAGCTCTTTGTCCGGCCATTCTACGAGCAGTAGCAGTATCCATAGGAGGTTGTGGCTTGGCAGCTGCCATTTTTGCCAAGTCTTCGTCTGTATACCTGATAGCATCTGCTTTGAAACTATGGGTATAAGGGTCCAATTTATCAATAAGGATAATTTTGCCACGCAGTTTGCCTTTATAAGCTAGTACAGAAGCTGAATCGGTAATATTCACTAATAAAATATTGGCCGATTTTGCACCATTGGTACCACTGGTCCAGGTTTTGGGATAGGCCAATAAAGGTTTGTAATAGGGGGCCGTCATAGCCAAATAGGATTTTTCTAATTCCCATCCCTTGCCAAATTCACCCCATGCATCTAATGTAGCATTTGTGAGACCCCATCCACTCAAGATCGGAAGAGCGTCGTGTAGGGAAAGAGTGT
>CAIZMD010000176.1 GCA_903933995.1 uncultured Bacteroidota bacterium | reverse complement strand
TTGTTGCCCGACCTGGATTCGAACCAAGACATACTGAACCAAAATCAGTTGTACTACCCTTATACTATCAGGCAATTCCCCCATCCGTTTGATTGAATGGGCTGCAAAAATAGGGTTGCGCGCAAAATGTTCCAAATTTTTTAAGGCTATTCTGCTCAAATACCTACTGCTGCTGCAAAAATAGTTATTTACAGTTCCTAAATCAACAGATATCTCTTAGAAAATCAGGAAGTTTGAAGGGGTAATCAAGTTTTTAACAATTATATTTAATGCCTAAATAAATCGATTCAATCAAAGCCATGACCAACAAACTCATTTTACTGGGCATATTTGTAGCCTGCATGATCCTGATGTCTTTTAGATATGACAAGAAAAAGAAAGTATTGTTTTTTGGAGATAGTATTACCCAAGCAGGAGTGAATCCTGGTGGATATATCCGTTTAATTGATACCATCATTCAAAAAGAGGGGTTAACGGATAAATATGAGACCATTGGGGCTGGGGTGAGTGGTAACAAAGTATATGACCTGTATTTGCGTTTGGAGCAGGATGTGTTGCAAAAAAGCCCAGACATTGTACTCATTTATATTGGGGTCAATGATGTGTGGCATAAAGCCAGTTCTGGAACGGGTACTGATTATGATAAATTCGGGAAGTTCTATGAGGCCCTGGTAACCAAGATTCAGGCGGGTGGAGCCAAAGTAATTCTTTGTACGCCTGCGGCCATTGGTGAGCGTCATGACAATAGTAACCAGCAAGACGGAGACCTGAACCAATACAGCAATTGGATCCGCAGCTTTGCGGCTAAAAAGCAATTGCAACTAGTAGACTTAAGGAGCTTGTTCCATGAATATTCTTTGAAGAACAATCCTGAGAACAAGGAGAAGGGAATTCTGACCTCTGATAGGGTGCACTTAAATCCAGCCGGTCAGCAATTTGTGGCTGAAGCCATGTGGAAAGAAATCAAAGCCGTAAAATAGGCTAGAACATAAAAGAAAAAGGGTTGAACCGCAGTGGTTCAACCCTTTTTTTATGCATTCAAGTATAAGTTAGACAGCTTTTACCAAATAGTAGTTTTTCTTACCTTTTTGAACAAGCAAGTATTTATCCTGGAGTAAATCGCCCAGAACAACCGTGGCTTTTTCGGTGGAGATCTTGGATTTGTTCAGACTCAAGCCACCAGCCTGCCACATTTTACGGGCTTCTCCCTTGCTGGGGAAGATCTGGGTATCAGCCAAAAAGCTCACCAAATCGTAACCTTCAGTGAGTGTTCCACGGGAAATCTCAATGCTGGGAACTCCTTCCATTACTTGTAAGAGTTGCTCTTCATTCAGGCTTTGGAGAATCTCGGTAGTGGCATTGCCAAATAAGATCTCAGACGCTTTTACGGCAAAATCATAATCGGCACGGCTATGTACAAAGCAAGTGAGTTCTTCGGCTAGTTTCTTTTGCAAAGCACGCTCATGGGGTGCTGCTTCCTGTTGTTGCAAGAGGGTTTCAATCTCTTCAATAGAAAGAAGGGTAAAGATCTTGATCCATTTTTTGGCGTCCTCGTCACTGGCGTTTAACCAGAACTGATAGAATTGATAGGGGCTGGTTTTCTTGGGGTCCAGCCAAACGTTTCCTTTTTCGGTTTTACCAAACTTGCCGCCATCGGCCTTGGTAATCAGCGGGCAAGTAAAGGCAAAAGCTTCGCCTCCGGCTTTTCTTCTAATCAGTTCGGTACCGGTAACAATATTGCCCCATTGGTCAGAACCACCCATTTGCAGTTTGCAATTTCGGTTCTGGTAGAGCCAGTAAAAATCATAACCCTGCACCAATTGGTAGGTAAATTCCGTAAAACTCATTCCGGTTTCGCCTTCCAGACGTTTTTTTACGCTGTCTTTAGACATCATATAGTTCACGGTAATATGCTTACCCACGTCACGGATAAAGTGCAGAAAGCTAAAGTCTTTGAACCAGTCATAGTTGTTAACCATGACAGCGGCATTGGGTTTGTCTGAGTTAAAGTCCAAGAATTTGCTCAGTTGTTTGCGTACACCTTCTTGGTTAAACTGCAAGGTTTCTTCACTCAAAAGGTTTCTTTCCTCACTTTTGCCACTGGGATCACCCACCATTCCGGTAGCGCCACCCACTAGGGCAAAGGGTTTATGACCTGCTTTTTGAAGATGCACCAATAGTAAAATAGGAACCAGACTACCAATATGTAGGCTGTCTGATGTGGGGTCAAAACCAATATAACCAGAAACCATTTCCTTTTCCAGTAATTCCTTTGTTCCGGGCATGATGTCTTGGATCATTCCCCTCCATTGTAAATCTTCAATCAAATGCATCTTCTGACAATTTGCGCAAAAGTAATTAGTTCTCTTGGTTGACTATTGAAATTTAATGAGCTAAAGCCGATATTTTTGCCAGATGAATGAAAACTTGCAAAAAGTAGGGGATGGTACCCGGGTGCTGAATTTTCTGGTAGACGGATTCTTGGTCTTTTTGTTGGCCATGGGGGGCTTTCAATTTTGGAAATTCTATGTGATCAACTGGCATTTTAAACCCATTAATTTTTGGTGGTTTTTTGCTGGCGCGATGTTTATTTATTATTTTCTATTTGAACTTATATTTTATAAAACACCCGGTAAGTATTTAACAGTCAGTAAAGTAGTGAATTTAAAAGGAACAAAACCTAGTTTTGGGGCCATCCTAATTAGGAGTCTAAGTAGGTTGGTGATTGTGGATTTTTTATTCAATGCTTTTCTGGGAGTACCCCTGCACGATTATCTCAGCGGCACTAGGGTGGTAGAAAGTTGAGGATTAGATTCCTTAAATCGCAACAAACCCATAGCGTGCTTGTTCTACATTTGCGTTCTTCTAGCTTTTAAACATTCTTATGGCAAAAATTGGCATCAATATAGCAACTGGATCACTGCAGCAGGCAGAAATGATTGTAGGGATAGACCTTGGTACCACCAATAGTTTGGTGGCCATTATTCACCCCGAGACCAAACAACCGGTGGCCCTGAGGGAATTTAATACCAGTAGTTTGGTGCCCAGTATTGTGCATTTTGACGAGTTTGGCAACCCCACCGTGGGGGAGACAGCACGTCAATTTTTAGAACTTGATCCACAACGTACTATCTTCAGTGCCAAGCGATTAATGGGGAAGAGTTACAAAGATATTCAAGAGAATGCGGGCTATTTTGCCTACAAAGTGATTGATGATAATACCGAGAGTCTGGTAAAAGTGCAGGTAGGTTATCAGTTTTTTTCACCCATTGAACTATCCTCTTTTATTCTAAAAGAGCTCAAGCAACGGGCCGAGCATATTTTAAAAACCCCAGTTACCAAGGCGGTCATTACCGTTCCGGCTTATTTTAATGACGCCCAGCGTCAGGCTACCCGAGATGCGGGTAAGCTGGCTGGATTAGACGTGATGCGGATTGTGAATGAGCCAACTGCGGCTAGTTTGGCCTATGGATTGGGTTTAAAAGCGGATCAGGAAGCCACTATTGCGGTTTATGACCTGGGTGGTGGAACATTTGACGTATCCATTTTGCAGATCAGCAATGGCATATTTGAAGTACTCAGCACCAATGGGGATACTTATTTGGGTGGGGATGATTTAGATAGGGCCATCATGCAGTTTTGGATGCAGGCTGCTGGCATTACCATGGAAGACCTGAAGCAACACCAGACTTTGGCACAGGGTTTAAGGCTGAAGGCAGAAGAAGCCAAAAAGCATTTGAGTAGCCATGATAGGTTCTCCACAGATTGGAACGGAGAGGTCTTGAGTATTACCAAAGCGGAATTTGAAGGCTTGATTGCCTCATTGATAGCCAAGACCATTGATTGTTGCGGCCGCGCTTTGGCCGATGCCAAGCTCACAGCAGACAAGATTGATACTATTGTCATGGTAGGAGGTAGTACCCGCGTTCCGGCCGTAAAAGCAGCCGTAAGTGCCTTTTTTGGCAAGCCTGTGAATGATTCAGTGAATCCAGATGAAGTGGTTGCCCTTGGCGCCGCTATTCAGGCCGATATCTTGGCTGGCAATAATAAAGACTTTTTACTCTTAGATATCACGCCTTTAAGCCTAGGAATTGAAACCATGGGCGGGTTGATGGATGTATTGGTTCCCAGAAATGCAAAGATCCCCACATCGGTGGGAAGACAATACACCACCCATGTGGATGGGCAGGGTAGTATGCGCATCTCGGTCTATCAGGGCGAGCGTGATCTAGTAAAGGATAACCGTAAGTTGGCCGAATTTAACCTGACCGGAATTCCGGGAATGCCTGCTGGTTTACCCAAGGTTGAAGTTCAATTTTTAATTGATGCAGATGGTATATTAATAGTGAAAGCCAAAGAGTTACGTAGTGGAGTAGAGCAGAGTATTGAAGTAAAGCCACAGTTTGGCTTAACCGATGCAGAAGTAGAGCAAATGCTGCTTGATAGCTTAACCAATGCCAAGCAAGACATGGTTACCAGGGCCTTGGTGGAAGCTAGAACAGAGGGTGAGCAGATCTTGGCAGTGACTGAGAAGTTTATTGGCAAGAATCAGGCCCTATTAACCCAGGCCGAATTGGTAGATACTGCTGCAGCCATGCAGGCGTTACAGTTGGCTTTGACTATGGAAGATAAAAACCTGATTCAGAGTAAGATAGAAGAGTTAAATGAAATTTCACGTCCATTTGCTGAGCGCGCTATGGACCAGGCCGTAAGTGGTGCTTTAAAAGGAAAAACCATTTAATCTTTGAGTTGCATCCAGCGCTGAACGTATTTGCCCAGGATGTCAAATTCTATATTGACCATACTACCTTCCTTTACTGATTGAATACTAGTATGTTCATAGGTATAAGGAATAATGGCTACGCTAAAGCGATTGTTTGCTACTGCAAAACAAGTAAGACTGGTGCCATTCACGGCAATACTTCCCTTTTCAATGACCAGGTGTCCAAAGCCATTGGGGAATTCAAACTGGTATTCCCAGCTACCATCTAGGGTTTTAAAAGAGGTACAGGTGGCCGTACAGTCTACATGGCCTTGAACAATATGCCCATCCAAACGGCCATTCATGACCATACAACGTTCTAGGTTCAGGATCTGACCCTCTTGCCAGGTACCCAAACTGGTTTTTTTCAGTGTTTCTTCTATAGCGGTTACTTTATGGCTGCCGTTTTCTATGGCTTCCACGGTTAAGCAAACCCCGTTATGACTTAGACTCTGGTCTATTTTTAATTCATGTGAAAGGGGAGAAGCCACCCAAAAGCTGGCGTTGGTCCCGTTTCTCTCTATAGACTGAATGGTTCCTATTTGTTCTATGATGCCTGTAAACATGCTGCAATTTACCAATTAGGCCGATAATTTTTTTATTTGATGCTATTTGATTTGGAATTTTAAACACAAATGCTATCTTTGCGCTCCTAAAAACGCCTGAGGAGGTATATATTTATGTTAATCATTGACTCAAAAGACTGCGAAAACATTGACAAAGCGCTGAAGAAGTACAAGAAGAAATTCGAAAAATCTAAAGCCTTATTGCAACTTAGAGAGCGTCAAGCTTTCACCAAACCATCTGTAGTTCGTCGTGGCCAGATTTTGAAAGCCATCTACAAGCAGCAGATTGCTAGCGGTAAGATAGAAGGATAATTTCTATTCATCACAATATTATAGAGTAGTCTAAGGTTATATCTTTAGACTACTTTTTTATGCCCGTAAGTGACTATTCACAGTTAAACGCCTTTCTGGACTATCTCCAGTTTGAGAAACGCTATTCGCGGCATACCCTCATTGCCTATCAGGGAGACCTAGAGCAATTCTTCAAACACCTTGAACAATTTGACCAACCTGCCCTAGAGCAGATTACAGCAGGCATGGTCAAGACCTGGTTAGCAAGTATCAAAGAATACGATGACCTAGCCTCAAAATCCATCAACCGAAAAATATCGGCCCTCAAATCTTTTTTCAAATACCAAATGCGTTTGGGTTTGCTCAAAGTAAGTCCCATGACCATGGTGATATCGCCGAAGGCAAAAAAAAGATTACCCGTATTTGTGGCGGAACAAGATATGGATACCCTTTTTGCCGCTGTGGAGTTTCCGGATGATTGGAATGGAAGAACCCAGCGGTTGGTCATGCAACTCTTTTACCAAACCGGTATGCGTTTGAGTGAGTTAATCCAATTAAAACAAAGCCAATTAGATCCGGGTTCTAAACAAGTAAAAGTGTTGGGTAAGGGCAATAAGGAACGGATCATTCCTGTGGAAGGTAATTTACTCCAGGAATTAGCAGTCTATATGCAGGATAGACCCAAACAGTTGGCTGGACCTGCCTATGTGTTTACAACAGAAAAGGGTAGGCCCTTACAACCCAGAACGGTTTATGCTTTTGTCAAGAAGTATTTGGCCATGGTTACTACAGTGCAGAAAAAAAGCCCCCATATTCTGAGGCATAGCTTTGCTACTCATTTGATGAACCATGGTGCTGACCTAAATGCGGTAAAGGAATTATTGGGCCATAGCAGTTTGGCCGCCACCCAGGTCTATACCCATAATAGCATTGAAAAATTGAAAGATACTTTTAACAAAGCCCATCCCAAGGCTTGATAAGTGGGCTAAAATAAAGAGCCTGTTAAAACTTAAAAAAAACAGCTTTGATCCTATTTATTTTGTGCTTTATGTGTTAACTTGTTATCAGTTGAAATGCCGGAACCCCGTCCGGAATCAAGTTCTTTCAAATATTTTATTTCTTAACCGTTTAAACGTGAGTTGTTATGAACGTTAACATTCAGACCGTGCACTTTGATGCAGATGACAAATTGGTGGACTATGTAACCAAGAAAATTGAAAAACTGAACACGTTTCACGACCAGATCCTAAAAGTGGACCTGTTTTTGAAATTAGACAACGTAGTACATTCCATCAAAGACAAAGTAGTTGAGATCAAAGTTCATGTGCCCAAGCACGATTTCTTTGTAAAAGCTTCCTCTAAATCTTTTGAAGAATCTTTTGATAATGCCATGGATTCCTTGATTTCACAGATAAAAAGGAAAAAAGATAAACTTGCCGCTTAAAAAATTTGAACAGCCCTGAAAGAGATTTCGGGGCTTTTTTTTGCCATTTACCCCCATCTTTTTAGACCTGTTGAAAACTGTTTTAAAATTTTTGCTTCAAAATTTTGCTGAATAAAGTTTTCCATTACCTTTGCCATCCCAAAAAAAGGGATAGTTCTTTATTTTTTGCCGAAGTAGCTCAGTTGGTAGAGCAGCTGATTTGTAATCAGCAGGTCGCGGGTTCGAGTCCCATCTTCGGCTCAAGAAATCTTGTTAAGTTTTGTTTTAGAAGTGAAACTAGTTTTTTCTTCCATAGCAACTACTTAACTTCGCGTTTCTCAAATGGGGGCAGATGGCCGAGTGGTTAAAGGCGACAGACTGTAAATCTGTTCACTCACGTGTACGTAGGTTCGAACCCTACTCTGCCCACAAGGATGCTGAAAATTCGTTTTCAGCATCCATTAGTTCTTTACAGACAACAATCAACTACCGAAAGGAAATTGGTTGAAGGGTAAAAGCGGAAGTAGCTCAATTGGTAGAGCGATAGCCTTCCAAGCTATAGGTCGCGAGTTCGACCCTCGTCTTCCGCTCTTTAAGACCGTTGCTAGTGAATGATTTTTCAAACACTAGCAACAGTCAAGCCTTTGTAGCTCAGGGGTAGAGCACTTCCTTGGTAGGGAAGAGGTCGCGAGTTCGATTCTCGCCAACGGCTCAGGTTTGAATAGGATACGGTGAGCGGCAAATGGGTGAAAGGGTATCCAAGCAAACAGCAAAAAATGCTAAGCCTCAAAAAGGTAAAGCGCTTAATAAATGTAACCGGGTCTAAAAGCCCTAATTTTTAAAAAACACAACTAAAAACCGATAAAAATGGCAAAAGAGACCTTCAAGAGGGAAAAACCTCACGTAAACGTAGGTACCATTGGTCACGTTGACCATGGTAAAACTACTTTAACTGCAGCTATCACCATGATTCTTTCTAAGAAAGGAATGGGTAACGTTGCAAAGAACTATGACGAAATTGATGGCGCACCCGAAGAAAGGGAGCGTGGTATCACTATTAATACTGCTCACGTTGAGTATCAAACTGCTGCTCGTCACTATGCGCACGTTGACTGTCCAGGTCACGCCGACTATGTGAAGAACATGATTACTGGTGCTGCCCAAATGGACGGTGCTATCTTGGTGGTTGCCGCAACCGATGGTCCTATGCCACAAACTAGAGAGCATATCTTATTGGCTCGTCAGGTAGGTGTACCTCGTATGGTTGTTTTCATGAACAAGGTAGATTTAGTTGATGATCCTGAATTATTGGACCTGGTTGAAATGGAAGTTCGCGAATTGCTGACTGAAAAAGGATTTGATGGCGATAATACTCCAATCATCCAAGGTTCTGCTACTGGTGGTCTTGCAGGTGAGCCACAGTGGGTTGCTAAGATTGAAGAATTAATGGAAGCTGTTGATACTTATATTCCTTTGCCTCCTCGTCCAGTTGATTTACCATTCTTGATGAGCGTGGAAGACGTTTTCTCAATTACTGGTCGTGGTACTGTTGCTACTGGTCGTATTGAAAGAGGTCGTATCAAAGTTGGTGAGCCAATTGAGATTGTTGGTTTAATGGAAGCTCCATTGACTTCAACTTGTACTGGTGTTGAAATGTTCAAGAAATTGTTGGATGAAGGTGAAGCTGGAGATAATGCAGGTTTATTGTTACGTGGTATTGAAAAGAGCCAAATCCGTCGTGGTATGGTACTTTGCAAACCAGGTACAATTACTCCGCATACTGAATTTAAAGGTGAGGTTTATGTATTGAGCAAAGAAGAAGGTGGACGTCACACTCCTTTCTTCAACAAATACCGTCCTCAGTTTTATTTCCGTACTACTGACGTAACTGGTGAGTGTACACTTCCAGAAGGAACTGAAATGGTTATGCCTGGTGATAACATCGGTCTATCTGTTAAGTTGATCCAACCAATCGCAATGGAAAAAGGTTTGAAGTTCGCGATTCGTGAAGGTGGCCGTACCGTAGGTGCTGGTCAGGTTACTGAGATTATCAAATAAGCTTTAAGCCACGGCTTTTAGCTTTTAAGCAGATATTTACTATATTTGCGATACCACTAAAAGCTGTCTTGATTTATTCAGGATAGCTTTTAGTTTTCTACGGGCATGGTGCAACGGTAGCATGCAGGTCTCCAAAACCTTTGATCTGGGTTCGAATCCTAGTGCCCGTGCAACTGAATTTGAAGCGGTTCTTCAAAACAAATAAGAAAACATGAATAAAATCACCACATATTTCAAAGAGAGTTACCGCGAACTGTTGGAGAAAGTAACCTGGCCTACTTGGATTCAATTGCAACAAAGCACTGTGATTGTTTTGGTAGCCACTGTTATCATCACCGCGATGGTTTGGATGATGGATTTTTCCAGCAACCAATTGCTTAAATTGATTTATTCATTATTCAAGTAACCGATCATGGAAGCAGTTGAAACAGTAGATACACAAGCCAATCCAACTGGCCCTTTACCAGAAACAAAATGGTATGTATTAAGGGTTGTTAGTGGAAAGGAAAGAAAGGTGAAAGAGTATCTGGATAAGGATTTGATTCGTAATGGTTGGACAGAAACCATTAAGCAAATCTTTCTTCCTATGGAGAAAGTATATAAGGTACAGAACGGGAAGAAAGTTATGCGCGAGAAGAACTATTTTCCTGGTTATGTGATGATGGAAGTATTAGACGGAAAATTGAGCGATGATATTGTGCAGCATATCAGCAATATCAGCAACGTGATGCACTTCTTAACAGACGGTAAAGGTTCAAAAGGAAATATCATCTCTTTGCGCAAGTCTGAAGTAAATAAGATGTTGGGTAAAGTGGATGAGATGAATGATATGGGTGTAACCATGAGTGAACCATTCATTGTTGGTGAAACCATCAAAATCATTGAAGGTCCATTTAATGACTTTAACGGTGTGATTGAAGACGTGAATGATGAGAAGAAAAAATTGAAAGTAACCGTTAAAATCTTTGGTAGGTCTACACCTGTTGAGTTGAATTATATGCAGGTAGAAAAATTATCATAAAAACGTCATTTATTATAATTTAAAGCCATTTCGGAATTTTCGGAATGGCTTTTTTAATTTATTTTTAATACCTTTAAAAAACAGTAAAAAGCTGTAACCCAACTAATTCAGTATTCTGCTTATGCGCATAGCCCATCTGATTGTTACTTACACAGATCCAGTTCAAACCGAACGGATGATCAGGCGGATGCAGCACCCCGATTTTGATTTTTATATACACTTAGATGCTAAATTTCCTATTAGTAGTCATGAGTATCTAACCCAGATGCCCAATGTGTTTCTAATTAAAGACAGGATTGATGTTCATTGGGCTGGCTTTAGCACCATTCAAGCCATTTTAAATTCAGGAAAAGAAATATTGGATTCTGGAAAGAAATATGATTTTGTTTCACTCATGAGTGGGCAAGATTATCCTATTCAATCTCCAGAACAAATTTTGGCTTTTTATCAAGCTAGAGAAGGTAAATTATTGTTGAAATACAAAGCTTTTGAAGGGGAATGGGAAGAAGGTATGTTGCGCGTTAATCGCTATCATATGTCTGATTTTAAATTCAGGGGTCAATATGCGATTGAGCGTTTATTGAATAAAATTTTTCCAAAACGAAGAATGCCAGAAGGGATTAAATTTTATGGTAGTTCTATGTTCTGGGCCATTTCAATGGAAGCCCTACGATACGTGCTAGAAACCATTGAGTACAATCAAACCATGAAACGGTTTTTCAAATTTTCTTGGGCTGCGGATGAATTTCTTTTTCAAACAGTGATTTTAAATTCGCAATTTGCAGATCAGGTTGTTAATGAAAACTGCCACTATTATAAGCATCCACCAATGACGCCCAATCCTAAAACATTGTCAATAGAAGATTTAGATGATATTTTGGCTTCGGATAGAATATTTGCTCGTAAATTCAAGATGTCAACTGATTCCGAATTGTTAGATAAAATTGACGCCGCGGTAGATCAACGTAGCACCCACACCAATTAAAATACTTGAATGGCTTATTTGATAAATCTGGTCAATTTTAAAGACAAAAGAGGCAACCTAACCGTTTTAGATAATACAGAAGCGTTGCTTCCATTTAAGATTAAAAGGGTGTTTTATATTTATGGCGTGGATGAATCCATTAGAGGAGGTCATAGACATATACATACCACTCAAGCAGCTATTTGTATCAAGGGTAGTTGTGTAGTCACAAATGATGATGGTCAAAAAAAAGAAAGTTTTTTATTAGATGATCCTTCTAAATGTTTGGTTTTAGAAACCAAGGATTGGCATCAAATGCGTGAGTTCACACCCGATGCCATATTATTGGTTTTTGCCTCCACTTTTTTTGACGAATCAGATTATATCTTTGAACCCTATCCGCCCAGACCATGATTCCTTATGACCAACTGTCTAAAGTAAATTTGCCTTATCAAGCAGACTTTGAACAGGCTTTCCGGGTTTTTCTGGAAAAAGGTTGGTATATCATGGGAGAGGGGGTGAAAAAATTTGAATCCCAATTAGCAGATTATCATGGTAGCAAACATGCTATCGGCGTAGCCAATGGACTAGATGCTTTAATCTTGGCTATTAAAGTCTTGAATTTACCCTCTGGATCAGAGATTATTGTTCCTTCAAATACTTATATAGCTTCTATTCTAGCCATTATTCATGCTGGGCATCAACCTGTAATGGTAGAACCCAATTTGCAAACATATAATATTGATCCTAACTTAATTGAAGCGTCTATTACTCCTGCTACAAAAGCCATTTTAGTAGTGCATTTATATGGAAAGTGCTGTGATATGGATCCTATCAACCATATTGCCCAAAAGCACGGATTGGCTGTAATTGAAGACTGTGCTCAATCCCATGATGCCAGATACAAGGGTAGGTTGGCCGGAACATTGGGTGATTTGGCTGGTTTTAGTTTTTATCCAAGTAAAAATTTAGGTGCCTTGGGCGATGCAGGAGCCATACTAACCAATGATGATA
>CAIZMD010000175.1 GCA_903933995.1 uncultured Bacteroidota bacterium | reverse complement strand
TAATCAGAAAATTTGGCTTTGAGAGGTATGGATCTAATTTGTTTGATATTATTGGTAATATCTTCTCCGGCAACCCCATCGCCCCGCGTAACCGCCCTTACCAATAAATCGTTTTCATAGATCAGTGAAATACTGGCCCCATCAAATTTGGGTTCAATGCAGTAGGTGATGGTACCCGTTTCACTTAGTTCTCTTGCTTTTCGGTCAAAATCATTGAGGTCATCTGCATTATAGCTATTGTCCAAGCTTAGCATGGGTACCAGATGGGCCACGGTTTGAAAACCTTGGTTCAAACTGCTTCCCACCCGTTGGGTAGGAGAGTCCTTGGTTATCCAGTCTGGATAGGTTTTCTCAATAGCTTCTAGTTGTTTGTATAGCTGGTCATATTCTGTGTCTGAAATCAAGGGGTCATTCAATACATAATACCGGTATTCATGAAAACGCAAGACCTCTTTTAACAGGTTCAACTGAAAAATATCGGTGATTCCGGAAAAAGGCTTGGCTAAAAATGCTTTGCCAGCAGCTTGTAAAGATTGTGTTTCAGTAGTGGAATACATGCATTTGGATTGGGCATTAAAGTTAGGGGCTGAATGGCTTTGAAACAGAACTACTATGTAGAATTTACACATTATTCCAAAAAATTGTACCTTCCGCAACCGATTGCAAAAAGCCCCTGGTTTTTTTCAAAATTTGAGCCATGAAAAAGCATGTTACCGTTGCACCACATGAAGAGCATTTGATCAAGGACGCCAAAGCCTTGGTACAAGCCTATCCCAGCGTTCCATTAACAGTGGATTGTGTGATTTTTGGATTTGAAGAAAACAAACTCAAAGTGCTTGTCATTAAAAGTGACTTGGAATATTACAAAAACCATTATTCCTTATTGGGAGACATTGTGAAAGACAATGAGGAATTGGATGAAGCCGCCTATAGGATTTTAAAAGAACGAACAGGTATGAATGACGTGTTCCTAGACCAGGTGCGCACATTTAGCCATCCCAACCGCCACCCAGGTGGTAGGGTTATTACCGTAGCCTATTGTTCCTTGCTCAATATTAATCACCACCAGTTAAAAATTCATGACAATGACCTTAACTGGCATAGTATGCCCACGCTGGGCGATATGGCTTTTGACCACAAAGAAATTGTGGACCAATGCTATAGTTGGTTACAAAAAAGGATTCAGGAACACCCCTTGGGCTTCAATTTATTGCCTGAAAAGTTCTCATTGAGAGAATTACAGAACTTGTATGAAGCCATTTTGGCGGTAAGTCTTGACAGAAGGAACTTCCGCAAGAAATTTGCCAGTATGGACCTACTCATAGACATTGATGAGATGGAGCAAGACGTTCCTCACCGCCCAGGCAAGTTGTACAAATTCAATTTTGAGAAGTACGAGAAGAGCAAAAGAAAGTGGATAGGGATTGATTTTTAGACCTTTTTGACCCAAAAATCCCGGTTTAAGACCATTTTCCCCCAAAAACGCTGCAAGTGAACCCGACAAAAAATATTAATTTTTTTATGTGTAAAAAATACACAACTTTGCAATAATGTGTTAATTTCACACATTAGTAACGCAAACGATTGCTGTTATCACAGTGATTGATGCAAACGATTGCAACTTCAACGCCTATATGAAAAGACTTGGTTTAATACTAGTGTTTTTCTCCCTTGCTTTCAGCAGTGCTGCGCAACTGTTGACAAGTGTTCCTGAATTCATACAGGAATCATCTACTACTATTGAGATTACTGCAGATGCTACAAAAGGAAATGCGGCATTAAATAATTATTCTCCAACTACAGATGTATACGTACATATTGGATGCATTACCAATTTGAGTACCAACGGTGGGGATTGGAAATATTCAAAATTCACATGGGGATCAACAACAGCTGCGGCTCAAGCTAGTTATTTAGGAAACAATAAATGGAAATATACTATCACAGGTGGGTTAAGAACATTTTTTGGTATTACTAATGCTAGTGAGAAAATCTTAAAAATTGCTATCATTTTTAGAACTGGATCTGGTAGCAAGCAGTTAGGGAACTCGGATAATAGTGATATGTATGTGCCTGTTTATGAGTCAGGAAATTATGTTCGCATTACGGATCCTTTTAGGCAGTCTAACTATACACCAGTTATAGAACCCATTACTAAAACAGTTGGACAAACCATTGCCATCACAGCCAAGAGCAATACTGCTTCAGATTTGAAATTGTATTTTAATGGTACCCAGGTTGCTACTCAAACAGCGGCCACAACCATTAGCAATACCCCAACCATTACTGCCGCAGGAAATCAAGTAATCATTGCTGAGTCTGTTTTAGGTTCTAACACTGTTAGAGATACCATCAATTTTTTTGTGGCCAATACTACGGTGGTTGCGCCATTACCAACAGGGGTAAAACAAGGAATCAATTATGAATCTGGCGATACATCTGTGACCCTGGTTTTATACGCGCCTTTAAAAACAAGGGTGTCAGTGATTGGTGATTTTAATAACTGGACAGAGGATAGTAAATACCAAATGAATCAAACTCCAGATGGCAATAACTATTGGGTAAGGATTACTGGGTTAACAAAAGGAACAGAATACGCGTATCAATATATAGTTGATGGTAGTTTAAAAATTGCCGATTATAATACAGAGAAAATTTTGGATCCTTCTAATGATCCATTTATTCCTACTACAACTTATCCTAATCTCAAAGCCTATCCCACTGGAAAAACAACTGGCATTGTGAGCATCTTGCAAACTGGTAAAACAGCTTATAATTGGCAGGTAGCTAATTTTAAAAGACCTGACAAACGCAACTTGGTGATTTATGAAATGCTAGTGCGTGATTTTGTAGCCACTCAGAATTTCCAAACCGTAAAAGATACCCTTAGCTATTTAAAAAGACTGGGTGTTAATGCCATTGAAGTAATGCCTTTTAATGAGTTTGAAGGGAATAATAGTTGGGGGTATAATCCTAGTTTTTATTTTGCTCCTGACAAGGCTTATGGTAATGAAACGGTGTTACGTCAATTCATTGATGAGTGTCACAAACAAGGCATTGCAGTGATCATGGATATGGTACTCAACCATTCATTTGGTCAGTCTCCCATGGTACAATTGTATTGGGATGCGGCCAATAGTAGACCGGCTTCTAATAGTCCTTGGTTTAATCCTGTTGCCAAACATCCATTTAATGTTGGCTATGATTTTAACCACGAGACACAAGCCACCAAAGATTTCACTGACAGGGTTATGGAACACTGGATGACCCAGTATAAAATAGATGGTTTCCGTTGGGATTTGTCTAAAGGATTTACACAAGTAGACAATTTGAATAATGTAAATGCCTGGGGCAATTATGACGGAACCAGGGTGGCTATCTGGAAAAGAATTTACGACAAACTGCAAACCATTTCTACTGATGCTTATTGCATATTGGAACATTTTGCGTCTAATACAGAAGAGATTGAACTGTCTAACTATGGCATGTTATTATGGGGTAATGCCAATTATCAGTTTAACCAATCTACTATGGGTTATAGTAGTGGATCTGATTTTCAAAACGCCATTTTCAACAGTAGTGCCAAGGGTTGGTCTAAACCGCACTTGGTAGCTTATATGGAAAGCCATGATGAAGAAAGATTGAATTACAAAAACATCAATTTTGGAAATTCCGCTGGAGCTTATAATACCAAGGACCCCGCAACTGCTCTGAAAAGAAATGAAATGGCCGCCGCATTTTGGGCCATGATTCCTGGTCCCAAAATGATCTGGCAATTTGGTGAACTAGGTTATGATTTTTCTATTAATACTTGTAGCGATGGAGTTACAGTTGATGCTAATAATTGCCGTTTAAGTACCAAGCCCATCAAATGGGATTATTATAATGTAACAGGAAGAAGGGCTTTGTTTGAAGTTTACAAACAATTATTAGCGTTGAAAAAAACGCCAAATTATTTGACCACATTTACTACCAGTAATGTTACCTATGATTTAGCTGGGAATACCAAGTGGTTGAAATTGGTAACAGATAGTTTGAATGTAGTGGTGGTGGGGAATTTTGACGTTGTTGCTAACACGGTTAATATTGCTTTCCCCAACGCAGGTACTTGGTATAGTTATTTAACGGGTACTAGCAGAACCGCAACTGGTGCAACCGAGACCCTGAACCTGCAACCAGGTGAGTACTATGTGTATACCAATAAAGACGTTCGCAATACGGTTTCAACTGCCTTGTTTACGCCAAGTATTCCAGCCATTGATTTGTCTTTAAGAGTAGTACCCAACCCTGTTAAAGAACAAGCAGTGGTTAGCTACAATTTACCAGAAACTGGTAAAGTGTCTTTGCAATTATTATCAATGAATGGAGCAAGGCTTGGAAATCTGTTTCAAGGTGTTCAATCAAAGGGTGTGCATACAGCGCCTATTAATACTGTTACAAATTCCTTCAAGCAATATGCACCTGGGGTTTATTTGTTACAGCTGACCATTAATGGCAAACAACAAACCACAAAATTTATCATAACACATTAAGATATGAATCAATTTTTCAAACATATTGAATGGTTTCCAGCACCTGGTTGAGTGTTGCAAACCTGTTTCAATGAAAACTGCCAAATGACCATTTTTATTTCAAAAACCAAGATTTATGAACATTAAACGATTGCTATTTGTCTTTGCTACGGCGATGCTGGCATTTGTAATGCCTGCTCTGGCTCAAGACAAAGTAGTTACCGGTAAGGTAACTGACTCAAAAGACGGTACGCCACTTGTTGGTGCAACCGTATTGGTTAAAGGAACTACCATTGGTATGTCTACCGATGCTACTGGTTCTTTCTCTTTCAAAGTTCCTGCTTCTGCAACTACATTAGTGATTAGCTCAGTGAGCTATACCGCTAAAGAAGTAGCTATTGGCACTGGAAGTTTATCTGTGCAATTGGATCAAGCCAACGCTGCTCTGAATGAAGTGGTGGTAATTGGTTATGGTTCTGCACGTAAGAAAGATCTGACAGGTTCTGTTGTTAGTATCTCTGCCAAGGATTTC
This sequence comes from uncultured Bacteroidota bacterium, assembly GCA_903933995.1. Classification (GTDB taxonomy): domain Bacteria; phylum Bacteroidota; class Bacteroidia; order Chitinophagales; family Chitinophagaceae; genus Sediminibacterium. The sequence continues at coordinate 20,477 of CAIZMD010000175.1, read as the reverse complement.
AACAAGGGTGCCATTACTACTCCTGAACAATTGATTGCTGGTAAAGCTGCGGGTGTTCAGATTACTTCTAATGGTGGTGCACCTGGTGCAGGTAGTACAATCCGTATTCGCGGAGGTGCTTCTTTGAACGCAAGTAATGATCCGTTGATTGTTGTAGATGGAGTTCCATTGAGCAACAATGGCATTAGTGGTCAAGCCAATCCATTGTCTTTGATCAACCCTAACGATATTGAAAACTTTACTATTTTAAAAGACGCTTCTGCCACTGCTATTTATGGTGCTAGGGGTTCTAATGGTGTGATCTTGATCACTACTAAGAAAGGTGCAAAGGGTACTCCTAAATTTACTTTCAGCTCACAGTTAGCTATTCAAACACCAACCAAACAGGTAGATGTAATGAGTGCTGATCAGTTTAAAGCGTTGGTAAACAAAAATGGTAATGCTGCTCAGATAGCTTTGTTGGGAACTGCCAATACCAACTGGCAAGACCAAATTTATCAAACAGCTATTGGAACAGATAACAATTTTGGTGTATCTGGTGCAATTAAGAATATTCCTTACCGTGTATCTCTAGGTTATTTGAACCAAGACGGTATTTTAAAATCTGGTAACCTAGAAAGAACCAGTTTGGCTATTAACCTAAGTCCTAAGTTTTTCAATGACCATTTATCGGTTAACTTGAGTGTTTTAGGAACTTCTAGCAAATCAAAATTTGCTAATGAAGGTGCAATTGGTGCAGCAGTTACTTTTGATCCTACCAAACCAGTTACTTCTGGTAACAACCGTTTTGGTGGATACTGGGAATGGCTTGACCCAACTTCTATTAGTGGTTTAAAAGGTCTTTCTCCAAAAAACCCAGTTGGAATTTTGTTACAGAATGACAACCGTAGTAAAGTACAACGTTCTGTAGGTAGTGCTCAGATTGATTACAAATTGCATTTCTTACCTGATTTGCACGTGAAAATGAATGCTAGCTATGATATCTCTCATAGTGAAGGAACTGTGAAAGTAACTGATAGTGCTGCATCTTCTTACAAACGTTTCCAAGACGCAGCTAATGTATACAAAAGCGGTGTAAGCAACAATTACAAACAAGATGTATCAAACACTTTCTTGCAATTGTATCTGAACTATGTGAAAAATTTCAAATCTATTGATAGTCGTTTAGATATCATGGGAGGTTATGAATACAATAACTATTTGACCACCAACTATAACTACGCTGACTATAGTTCTGATGGAACAAAACGTCCTAACTCAGATCCAAACTTTGCGTTTGATAAACCTGAGAATACCATTCTTTCTTGGTTTGGTAGGATGAACTTTACCATTCAGGACAAGTACATCATTACTGCTACTTTCCGTAGAGATGGATCTTCTAGGTTTAGCCCTAGCAACCGTTGGGGTAACTTCCCTTCAGGAGCATTTGCTTGGAAAATGAAGCAAGAAGATTTCTTAAAAGATGTTGACGTAATCTCTGATTTGAAATTCCGTATTGGTTATGGTATCACTGGTCAACAAGATGGTATTGGTAACTATGATTATATTACCAACTACTTCAAGAGTGAAACAACTGCTCAGTATCCTTTTGGAAATACTTTCTATCAAATGTATCGCCCAGCGGGCTACTATGCCAACAGGAAATGGGAACAAACTGCTTCCTTTAACGTGGCATTGGATTATGGTTTATTCAACAACAGGGTAACCGGTTCAATTGAATACTATAATAGAAAAACAACTGACTTGTTAAACTTGATTACCCAACCAGCTGGTACCAACTTCTCTAACCAGATTGTTGCCAACGTGGGTGATATGGAAAACAAGGGTGTTGAATTTAGTTTGAATGCTACTCCTGTTAGAAACAAGAACCTAGTTTGGGATTTTGGATTCAACATTACTTATAACCAAAACACCATTACCAAGTTGACTATCTCTGAAGATCCTAACTATCCAGGTAATCTGTATGGTGGTATTTCTGGTGGTACTGGTAATAGCATCTTGATTAACTCAGTTGGTTTCCCTAGAGGTTCTTTCTATGCTTATCAGCAAGTGTATGACAAAGCTGGTAACCCAATTGATAATTTGTTTGCAGACAGAAACCGTGATGGTTTGGTGAGTGACAAAGATTTATATAGATACAAGAACCCAGATCCAAAAGTATTCTTAGGTTTAAATTCTAATATCACTTACAATAAGTGGAATGCAGGATTTGTAATGAGAGCGCATTTGGATAACTACTTGTACAATAACGTTGCTTCAAGTACAGGAACCATTCGTAACGTATTGAATCCATTAAACTTCTTGAGCAATGGTTCAACAGATGTTTTGGCTACTAATTTTAGCGGAAATGGTTCTCAATACTATTTGTCTGACTATTATATCCAAAATGCTTCTTTCTTAAGAATGGATAATATTTATGTGGGTTATAATTTTGGAAAAATATTTCATGACAAAGCCAACCTTCGTTTGGGAGCCAACGTACAGAACGCGTTTGTGATAACCAAATACAAGGGTACTGATCCTGAAATCAACGGTGGAATTGACAATAATTTCTATCCTAGACCAAGGACTTATGCTTTGAGCCTGAACCTTGATTTCTAATATCCATGCAAATACAAACAATTAAAAAATTCTTTATGAAACATAATTTTTTCAAAAAACTAATGGTGATAGGCTTTGCGGCGGGCACCCTGGTTTCCTGCTCAAAAAAGCTGGACCTGACCCCAACCAATGGTACTACTGCTGCAATTGTTTATAGTACTCCATTGGGCTATACACAGGCAATGGCCAAAGTGTATGGTAGTTTTGCTTTAACTGGTAATACTGGTCCTGCTGGTAATGGAGACGTTCAAGGTATTGATGAAGGTACTTCTGATTTTTACCGTCTTTATTGGAAGGCTCAGGAATTAAGTACGGATGAAGCCGTAGTAGCTTGGGGCGATCCTGGTATTCAGGATTTCCACAAAATGAACTGGACTTCTGACAACCCCATGTTAAAGGGTTTGTACTATCGTTCTTATTACCAAATTACTTTGTGTAATGACTTTATCAACCAAGCATCTGATGCCAATCTTTCTTCAAGAGGAATCTCAGGCGCTGATGCTGATAAGATCAAAAAATTTCGCGCTGAAGCAAGGTTCTTAAGAGCTTATCAGTATGCTGTTTTGATGGATTTATTTGGACCAGTTCCAATGGCAACTGAAAAAGACCCATTGGGTAGTTTTCTGCCTCCACAAGCAAAACGCTCTGAAGTATTTAGCTATGTAGAATCTGAATTAAAAGCCATTGAAGCAGAACTAGTAGACGCAAAAGCCAATGAATATGGCCGTGCGGATAAAGCTGCTGCTTGGTCTTTACTTTCTAGGATTTATTTAAATGCAGCTGTATACACTGGGACTCCTAAGTATACAGAAGCTGCAACCTATGCTAAAAAGGTAATTGATGCGGGTTATACATTGGTTGCCAATTATCCTTGGTTAATGCGCGCTGATAACGATTTGAATACCAATGAGTTTATTTTCAGCATCAGATATGATGGTTTGAAAACACAGGGTTATGGTGGTACCACCTTCCTTTGTCATGCTTCATTGGGTGGTTCTCAAAATGCGGGTGATTATGGTTTGGACTTTGCTTGGGGTGGTATCCGTACTACTAAAAATCTTCCAGCCTTGTTCCCTGATGTTACAGGTGCAAAAGATAAGCGCGCCCAATTTTATACATCTGGTCAGAGTTTAGATATCAATGACTTGACATCTTTCAAAGATGGATATGCGATTACTAAATTCATCAACAAAACAAGGGCAGGTGCCAATGGTACTAACCAAACATTTGTTGATATTGATATGCCTTTGTTCCGTTTGGGTGAAGTTTATTTAAACTATGCTGAAGCCGTTTTAAGAGGTTCAACTGTTGGAGATAAAGCAACTGCCATTACCTATATCAATAATTTGCGTGTACGTGCTTATGGTAATACCACAGGTAATGTTGCAGATATTGACTTGAACTTCATTTTAGATGAAAGAGCTAGAGAATTGTATTGGGAAGGATTCCGTAGAACTGACTTAGTTCGTTTTGGAAAATTTGTAGAGAGCAGTTATCTCTGGCCTTGGAAAGGTGGCGTAAAAGACGGTACATCAGTGGGTGATTTCCGTAAATTATTCCCTATTCCTTCTTCAGATGTATCTTCTAACGTGAACCTGAAACAAAACCCAGGATATTAATACAACCACTAACAAAAACTATAAATCATAAATTATGAAAACATTACTCTCAAAGCTGTTTTTCATATGCGCAACAGCCACCATGTTTGTTGCTTGTACAAAAGACGAAGCAAGGGAATCTTTTCTGGGAGGCAAGGAGCCGGTATTAACCTCCAGTGCTACCACCAGCATTCCTTTGGCTTTTGTTGACAAGGATAAAAACGCGGTTACTTTTAGTTGGACCAATCCCAATTATCAATTTGGATCTGGTGTGAGTTCACAAGACGTAACCTATACCTTAGAAATTGATGTTACAGGAAATAACTTTACAGGAGCAGGAAAACAAACTGTTTCTATTGCAAAAGACCTTTCTGTTTCATTTACTCAGACTGTATTCAATGACTATTTATTGAATCAATTGCAATTAGCACCTGGTGTTTCTAAAAGTATTGACGTTAGAGTTACTGCTTCATTGTCTTCTGTGGTTTCTAAATTGGTTTCTAACACCATGAAGTTCAATGTAACGCCTTATGCGATTCCTCCTAAAGTAACGCCTCCCACATCTGGTGAATTATATATTACCGGAAGTGCATTGGCAAGTGACTGGACCAATAGTCCTCCAACAACGCAAAAGTTCACCAAGGTGAATGCTACTTTGTTTGAATTGACTGTTGCATTAAAAGGTGGTAATTCTTATACCTTCTTGTCTACTTTTGGATCTTGGAATGACAAATACAGTATTGCTATCAAGAATAATCCTGATGCAGTAAATGGTGGAGACTTCCAGTGGCAAGGTGAAGACATCATGGCGCCAGCTGTTAGTGGAACCTACAAAATTTCTGTAGACTTCCAAAGGGGTAAATTCACAGTAACCAAACAATAATGTTCCAGCCCCAATCAATAAACCAATAAAAAAAAGATCATGAAAAAAATATTCAAACTACTTTTTGTTGCGGCTAGCATCATAGTTCTTGGTGCTTCCTGTGAGAAGGTTGGAACATTGCCGGTATATGCGCCTGCAGCGGGTGGTGCGGTCTTGACTGCTTCAACCCCAACTATTGCAGCTGTACCAGCAGATTCCAATAAAACTGGAATTGTGTTTACATGGACCAGACCTTCTTATTCAGTTGATAGTAGCAACCAGAAATTCATCATTGAAATGTCTCCTTCTACCAGCAGTTTTGGTACAAAGGCTAGCAAAACAATTGTGACTTCTTTGACTACTTCTTTTACCAACAAAGACATCAATCTTATTGCTCGTTCTTGGGGTTTTGAATTCAACAAAACCTATGATGTAGACGTTCGTATTATTTCTTCTTTCTTAAACAACAATGAGCAATTGGCTTCTAATGTTGTTAAGTTGAAAGTAACACCTTATGTGGTTCCTCCTAAAGTAACCCTACCTAGTTCTAAGGAATTATACTTAGTAGGTAGTGCAACTGCAGGTGGATGGGGTAATCCTGTTCCAGATAGGGCTCAGAAATTCACGCGTTTAGATTCTGTTACTTATAGAGGTACTTTCTATTTAAATGGTGGTGGCGAATATTTAATGCTACCTGTAAATGGAGATTGGGGTAACAAATATTCAGTTGCAAATAGTTCTGTTCCAGGTTTGAATGCTGGAGGAAGTTTTGGATACAATTTGAGTAGCAATTTCCCTGGCCCAGCTAAATCTGGTACTTATACCATTACAGCAGATTTCCAAAATGGACTATTCACCGTTGTTAAAGTGAGTGAATATGGTTTGCTTTGGGTGCCTGGTGATTACCAAGGCTGGAATCCAGCTACTGCTCCTCAATTGGGTTCTCCTAAAGCGGATGGTGTATTTGAAGGATATATCAATTTCCCTGCAGGTGGATCCTTTGAATTCAAATTGAATAAGACTCCAGACTGGAGCAATTCTTTGGGTGATGCTGGTAGTGGTGGACTAAGCGGTAGCGGTGGTAACTTAAAAGTGCCTGGTGCCGGTTATTACAAAATCAACGCCAATACCGTAACCAACAAATGGACAGCTACTAAAACCACATGGGGTTTGATTGGTAGTTTTGCGCCAAGTGGATGGGGTTCTGATGTAAATATGAGTTATGATGCTGGATCTAATTCTTGGTCTGGAATCATTACACTTACTGCTACTGACGAATTCAAATTTAGGGCCAATGGTGCTTGGGATCTGAACTATGGTGATAAGGGAACTGATGGCAGTTTGGAAGAAGGTGGTGATAATATTAAAGGTTATCCAGCCGGTAAATACAAAGTGACTTTGTTCTTGAACAATACCAATTACTATACTTATAAGTTGGAAAAACAATAGTCTTTCCAGCCCATTTTTAAAGGCGCCCCGTACATGGGGCGCCTTTTTTATACCCCCAATGCCAGCCTCTTTGGCCATTAAGTTTTAAACATTGCTTACATTGCATTGAAACCACGATTATGCTTTACTCGATGACAGGTTACGGAAGGTCAGAACAGACCGTTAATGGCAAGACTTTTTTGGTAGAAGTCCGCTCTTTAAATGGGAAACAGTTTGACCTTCGTTTGAATATTCCCTCTTTGTTAAAACCCTTTGAATTTGATGTACGAAATATCTTGAGTGAGGGTCTTATGAGGGGTAGTGTTGAATGCATTATTACGCTCAAACAAAATGGCGCAAGCAAACCGGTGACCATTAATACAGACTTAGCAAAAGCCTATTATCAACCAGTGGCAGAATTGGCGGCTGAATTAAATCTTGCCACAGGCGATATTCTTAGTACTATTTTAAAACTCCCAGACGTAATTACCCCGTCAACAGAAATGCTGAGTGATGAGGAATGGAAGGGATTTGAATCTGTATTAAGAGAAGCCATTAAACAATTGAATGACCACCGCAAGGATGAGGGGAAATCTTTAGAAGCAGACCTATTATTGCGTTTGCAAAATATTGAAACCCAGCAAGCCAAGATTGTGGAATTAGAGCCCCTGCGCAGACAAAGAATCAGAGAAGGCTTGCTCAAAGTGTTAGAAGAAAATGTGGGTAAGGAAAACTATGATCCCAATAGATTGGAGCAGGAATTGATTTATTATATTGAGAAAATTGACATTAGTGAAGAGCAAGTTCGTTTGAACAACCACTGTAAATATTTCCGAGACATTTTGCAAGAAAAAGAACCCAGCAAGGGCAAGAAACTCTCATTTATTTTGCAGGAGTTTGGAAGAGAAATCAATACAACGGGTTCCAAAGCTTATGACGCCGTGATGCAGAAATGTGTGATTCTAATGAAGGATGAACTAGAAAAAGCCAAGGAACAGATCTTGAATGTTTTGTGATGCCTTTTGCAAATCAGCTATTTATCTTTGAAAAAATGTTACCGGTGAGAAAATGCTTGATAATATTAATGGGGCTAGTGTTTCTCGGGGCTTGTCGCCCGATGGATCTCTATGAGAAAACCGTGTTTTTTCCCAAACAAGAATGGGAAAGCAAGAACCAACCCAGCTTTAATTTTGAAGTAACAGATACACTCTCTAATTATCATATTTATGTGGTGATTCGTCATCAAGACGCCTATCACTATAATAATCTTTGGCTCAATGTACAAACCAAGGGGCCTGGTATGCCTCCTATTACCCAGAAATTAAACCTGACCTTAGCCAATAATACCAGGGGTTGGTTGGGTTCTGGAATGGATGATGTATTTGACCATCGCATTAGAATTACCACAGCACCCATCCACTTTAGAAAAGGCGTATACCAATTTACCCTGCAACAGATTATGCGGGAAGACCCCTTGCCCTATGTCTTAAATGCGGGCATCAGGATTGAAAAAGCCAAATCATGACGGGTTCACAGAAACGGAAATTGGCAACGGTGACCGTGGTCTATTGGTTCCTGCTTTCTTATATGGTAGCCGCATTGATTTGGTGGTTTATTGCATTGGAAAAACAGAACCAACTCATTACTAGTATTCGATTGAGTGAGCTAAAAAAAGACCATCCAAGCTACTTAGAAAATGCTGCTGTAATTGAAGCAGGGTCTAAGCGAAAAACCTTTCAATATATTGGTGAAGGAAGTACTTTCTTGGTCCTGATTTTGGTAGGAGCCGTATTTGTGTTTAGGGCAACCCGCAGACAGATTAAGGGGGCACAGCAGCAACAGAATTTTATGATGGCAGTGACGCATGAATTAAAAACGCCCATCGCGGTAGCACAACTGAATTTAGAAACCTTACAAAAAAGACAATTGGATGAGGATAAGCGTCAAAAACTTATTTCCAATACCCTGCAAGAAGCCAATAGATTAAATACGCTTTGTAATAATATTTTGTTTGCAGCCCAATTAGACGCAGGGGTACATACACAAAACAAACAAGAAATTCATTTGAGCGATTTGGTGGAGGGTTGTATTGATAATTTTAAAACCCGCTATCCTCAAAGAATGATTGAAGAAGCTATTCAGGCTTCGGTGTTTTTGCAAGGAGAGCATCTTTTATTGCAAATGCTAGTCAATAACCTCATAGAAAACGCTCTTAAATATTCACCCAAGGACCAACCTATTAAAGTAGGTCTTATTGCCTCGGCAGATACCATTCAGTTTGCGGTGACAGATTTAGGAAAAGGCGTAGAAGACGCAGAAAAGCAACGCATTTTCAACAAGTTCTATAGAATTGGGAATGAGAACACCCGCAAGGCAAAGGGAACGGGATTGGGTCTGTATCTCTGCAAAAAAATTGCCGATGGCCATAATGCCTACATTTCTGTGACAGACAATCAGCCACAGGGCTGTATTTTTACGGTCTCATTCAAAAACGCCTAAACACCCATGAGTAACGAATCAAAAGCCAATATTCTCTTAGCAGAAGACGAGGAAAACCTGCACGAAGCCCTCAAGTTAAATCTGGAGATGGAAGGCTATACCGTTACTTCTGCTTTTGATGGCAATGAAGCTTTAAAAGCTATAGCCAATGAATATTTTGATTTGATTATCATGGATATTATGATGCCAGAAGTTGATGGCATTAGTGTGCTAGAAACCATTAGGGTCAACGCCAATGAAGTACCGGTATTAATTCTAAGCGCCAAAAATAGCAGTGCAGATAGGGTCTTGGGTTTAAAAAAAGGAGCAGATGATTATTTGACCAAACCCTTTAACCTTGAAGAACTTTTGCTACGTGTTTCAAAACTGATAGAGAAAAATCAAAAAATACAGGTCAAAGAAAGCATTGGAGACCATTATGAATTTGGTCAGAATAATATTGATTTTAAGGCCCAAACTGCTATCAATTTCAACCAGCAAACCATTGAGTTGAGCAAGAAAGAAGTGATGCTGCTTAAGCTACTCATTGAAAACAAGGGCGAGGTTGTGACCAGAGAAAAAATTCTACAAGTAGTCTGGGGTTATAATGTATATCCTACTACCAGAACCATTGATAATTTTATCCTGAACTACCGAAAATATTTTGAACAGGATAGCCGCAGTCCCAAGCATTTTCATTCTGTAAGAGGAGTTGGGTATAAATACACGGACTAGGGGGGTGGCCAGATACAATAAAGGCCTATTCTGAGCGTTTGATGAGTTTGAAATAGTCATTATGTCGCTCCAAACAGAATCCATCATAGATTTTCTTGATCCCATTAATATTGCCATGATTTCCAATGACGAGGGGTTCAAGGACTCCCAACTTGGAAAACATATTGCTGTTTTTGAAGAGGAATTTCCAGATATTTCTCAGGCCGATTTTGTAATTGTAGGATGCGGAGAAATGCGTGGAGCAGGAGTGGGTTTAACCAGTACCAATGCACCCGATGCCATTAGGGCGGAATATTACAAATTGTTTCATTGGCATACCCAGGTAAACGTGGCCGATATTGGTAACGTAAAATCTGGTGCCACTTTAGAAGATACTTATGCAGCTTTGAGAACGGTTGTGGCCGAGCTCATGGACCAGAAAAAGAAAGTAGTGATCTTGGGCGGTTCTCATGATATCACTACGGCTCAATACCAGGCTTATGGTACCAAGGAGCGCATCATTGATGTGGCTTGCGTTGACGCTAGGATTGATTTGGATATGGACTCTGTTTTGCCAGCTGATAATTTTCTGGTAGAAATGCTAACTGGCATGCCCAATTACTTGAAACACTATAGCCATATAGGTTTCCAGAGTTATTTTATGCACCCCGATATGTTAGAAACCATTGACAAATTGGGTTTTGACTGTTATAGGGTGGGTAAGGTAAAAGAACGGATAGAAGAAATGGAGCCCGCCATTAGAAATAGTGAACTATTTAGTTTTGATATTGCTGCTATTCAACACGCACACGCGCCGGCCAATAGACTAACTCCCAACGGATTTAACGGAGAAGAAGCTTGTACGCTCATGCAATACGCAGGTATGAGCAATAACTGTGATAGTATTGGTATCTATGGTTATATCTCTGAACAAGACGAGCACGCACTTACTGCCAAACAAATCTCTCATATGCTTTGGTACCTGATGGATGGAATTCACAAGGGTAAGGAAGAAGCTTCTTTAGACAATAAGTCTGAGTTCAATGAATTCACCATGGCTTTTGCAGAAGTAGAAACTACTTTCTTACAAAGCAAACGCACAGGCAGATGGTGGATGCAGTTGCACGATGGCAAGTATGTGGCCTGTAGTCATTTTGATTATATCATTGCGTCAAACAATGAAATTCCAGAGCGTTGGTTCCGCGCAGTAGAACGTAGTTAGTTTTCCCTTCTTTTTAACTAGATTCGAGTCAGAAATCAAGTGTATGAAAATTCTGTCTGGTATTGGCATGGGTATAGCAACCCTTTTTCTATTTTCTTGCAAAACTGCAAAACCCACTCAGTCAAGTAGCACGGTTAAATCCATGAGTCCCATGGATAGCTTGTTGCAAAGCAATGATTTGGCAGGTGCGCATGTAGGCATTGCAGTCTATGATCCAAGCTCCAAGACCTATCTCTACCAACACCAATCAGATAAATATTTTATTCCTGCTAGTAATACCAAGATTGTCAGTTGCTATGTAGCCATGAAATACTTGGGCGATAGTTTATTAGGGCTTAGGTATGTAGACAAGGGAAATGGTACTATAGAGATTGAACCTGCTGGGGATCCTAGTTTTCTGCACCCTGATTTTCCCAATCAACCCGTATATGATTTTCTAAAAAAGCAAAAGACCATTTTACTCACCAACCAGAACTGGAAGGCCAAGGGCTGGGGCATGGGTTGGTCCTGGGATGATTATGAAAGTGATTATATGGCCCAGCGCAGCATGATGCCAATTTATGGGAACCTAGTGCAATTTAAAAAAGGGGCAAAGCCAACAGCATCACCTGCTTATTTTCAGCAATTACTCAATATAGATCCTACTATCAGTGGGGCTAATTATACTATTCGCAGAACCATTGGAGCTAATCAGTTCTCAGCCATTCCTGCTAAAACTGCTTTTACTGGAGATGATATTCCCTTCTATACGGATGACAAAGATATCTTGCCCCAATTGCTGCGCGATACTTTAAAAACTATGGTCACTGCTGTTGATTTTAAGGTAGATCGCTTGCCCGATGTTGTGAAAATTTATTCTCAACCCATTGATTCTATGTTAAAGATCATGATGCATAGATCTGATAACTTTTTTGCAGAGCAATGTTTGTTAATGGCGGGTAATGAACTCTTCGCAGAGATGAATTCGGCCAAATTAATTGATACCGTTTTAAAGACCAGTTTAAAAGACTTACCACATAAACCCAAATGGGTAGATGGTAGTGGATTAAGTAGGTACAACTTATTTAGTCCGGAAGATTTTATCACGGTTCTAGACAAATTACGCAATGAATTTGCATGGAATAGGATCAGTACTATTTTTGCTTCAGGTGGTAATGGAACCCTTGGTAGTTATTATAAAAATAGCCCTGGAAAAATCTATGCCAAAACAGGAACGCTTAGTAATAATGTAGCACTCAGTGGATACTTGATTACTTCAAAAGGAAAGACCTTATTATTCTCTGTACTAGTGAGTAATCATACCGGAAACGTTGGCACTATTCGCAAAAGCGTAGAACAGTTTTTAAACAATGTAATGGCCAATCAATAATTACCTGCCAAACATTCTGTCTAAATAGTCCTCTTTGAATTCCAAATAAGTGGGGCTGCCCGTTGGGGTTACATTGGGACTACTACAACCAAACAAGTCTTCTATCAAGGCCATCATTTCTTTTTGAGACAAGGATTGACCCGCTTTAATAGCTTGTTGTCTAGACATACAGCGCACCAGTTTTTCTCGCTTGCTAAATTTTACATCTGCACTAAAATGTTTGAATTGTTCAATCAATAATTCAATGGCATTTTTTTCATTACCAGGTAAAATATCGGCAGGAATTCCTTGAATCACTATTTGATGATCATCAGTTGTTTCTAGTTGGTATCCAATGGCCAATAAGTCTGGCATCAGGTCTTGTAACAAAGCAGCGTCTGCAGGAGCTAGTTCTAAAACTATTGGAAACAGACTTTGTTGTGTGGCCATTTTTTGTCCGTGTGCGGCCAAACTATAGCGTTCATACAAAACGCGTTCATGAGCTAATTGTTGGTGCACTAATAAGAAGCCACTATTGGTAGAAGCAATAATATAGGTATTGTGTAATTGCAGTAATATGGTATCAGGAATTACTTCAATAGACCTAGTCTTGGGCGTATGTAATAATTGTTGAACAGGGTCTTGGGTATTGGCTTCGCTTGATTTTGTTTGGTCATCACCCGCACTATAAAAACTCTTCCAGTGTTTTAATTCTGTACCTGCTTGGTGCGAAGACTCAATAAAATGTGCCTGATTTTTTTGAGAAAAAGATTTGAACAAATTAGATCCCGCAACAGCGTCTTTTTTATCCGTAGTAAATGGTTTGCTTACCGCGTCTAGGTTTTGAATATCAGCATTCAAAGTAAAATCCAAAGAAGGTGCAATACTAAATTGTGCCAATGCGTGTTTTACCGCTGCTTGTACAAAAGCGTAGATAATTTTCTCGTCTTCAAACTTGATCTCCTGCTTGGTGGGGTGCACATTAATATCTACCTGTGAAGGATCCAAATCTATATAGAGTACATAACTAGGGAAACTATCTTTGGCAATCATGCCGTCAAATGCGGTATTGACTGCGTGATTTAAATAAGCACTCTTGATAAATCGGTTATTGACAAAAAAATACTGATCACCTCTGGTCTTGCGCGCCGTATCGGGCTTGCCCACAAAACCATAAATATTCATATAATCTGTTTCCTCATTTACACTCACCAATTTGGCGTTGTAAGAGGAACCTAAGATTTGAACAATTCTTTGCTTTAAAGAGCCCGCTTCTAAATGGAATACTTCCTGACCATTACTGGTAAGCGAAAAGAAAATATCGGGGAAGGCCATGGCCACCCGAATAAATTCATCCATGATATGCCGCATTTCTGCTGCATTGCTTTTTAGAAAATTTCTTCTTGCAGGCACATTAAAGAACAAATTCTTCATGCTAATGCTAGTGCCTGTTTGAAAAGAACAGCTTTCTTGTTTGACAACCCTGCTATTTTCAATTTCTACAAAACTAGCCAACTCGTCTTCCGCCCTTTTGGTTTTGAGTTCTACTTGAGCCACCGCCGCAATAGAAGCCAGGGCCTCACCACGGAATCCCATGGTTTTAATGCGGAATAGGTCATCTATGTTTTGAATCTTACTAGTTGCATGTCTTTCAAAAGCCATTTTAGCATCGGCAGCGCTCATGCCCTTGCCATTATCAATCACTTGTACCAAGGCCTTACCCGCATCACTCACCAAGAGTTTGATTTGGGTAGCCCCAGCGTCTACTGCATTTTCCATGAGCTCCTTTACGGCACTGGCTGGTCGCTGAATCACTTCACCAGCGGCTATCTGGTTGGCTATATTGTCAGGTAATAAATGGATGATATCCCCCACGCACACTAATTTTTATAAAGTTTGTAAAAATAGCATTCTTGCGCCATCTGCACGGTCTTGTTACACTAAATTTGCCCTTTAAATCAATGATATGGTATTAAGTGCAGATATTCAGAAGTTGGAACGCAGTTTTGTTCCTGCAGATTTTAAAGTAACAACCTGGGAATTACTAGAGCCTTTTTTCAAAAACCTTGCAGAACGTTCCTTGAATTCCAGAGAAGACCTAGAACAGTGGATGAAAGATATGAGTGAGGTAGAAGCGGTGGTTAGCGAAGACGCTTGCTGGAGACAGATTAAAATGACCTGTGATACCACCGATACCGCATTGGAAGAGGCATTTACCTATTTCTGCATGGAGATCCAGCCCAAATTGCAGCCCTATGCAGACCAATTAAACAAGAAACTGGTTAATTCACCCTATACCCAGGAATTGGATCAGGACAAGTATTTTACTTACCTGCGTTCCGTGAAAAAAAGCATTGACCTTTTCCGCGAAGCCAATATTCCCCTGCAAGCAGAATTGAGTGTATTGCAACAACAGTATGGCGCCATTGCAGGTAAAATGACTATTGAAGTAAACGGACAGGAATATACCCTGCAACAAGCGGGTAAATTTCTAGAGAGTCATGATAGGGCATTGAGAGAAGAAGTATATAGAAAAATTCAGGAGCGTCGTTTGCAAGACAAGGATGCCATGAATGAACTATATAGCAACCTGATTGGGAAGAGAGACCAGGTAGCTAAGAATGCTGGTTTTGCAAACTATAGAGACTACAAATTTGTAGAACTTGGCCGCTTTGATTATAGTAAGGAAGACTGTTATCAGTTTCACGAAGCAGTGAAATTGCATGTGCTACCCTTGATTGAAAAAATCTATGCGCGCAAAAAAGCCAAACTGCAATTAGATAAATTATATCCATGGGATACAGAAGCAGAACCTGCTGGTGTTCAACCCTTGAAACCATTTACTGATGGAAAGGATTTGTATGAAAAATCAGTAAAATGTTTTGAAACCATGAATCCCTTTTTTGCCAACTGTTTGCGCAAAATGGATCAACTTAATCATTTTGATTTAGAAAGCAGAAAGGGCAAGGCTCCAGGTGGATATAATTGTCCACTCACAGAATCTGGCGCACCCTTTATTTTTATGAATGCGGCCGGTCAAATGAGTGATGTAACTACCATGGTTCACGAGGGTGGACACGCCATTCATTCATTCTTATCACATAACCTAGAACTCAGCGCCTTCAAGGAATATCCTATGGAGATTGCCGAAGTTGCAAGTATGGCCATGGAGTTATTTAGCATGAATCATTGGGAAGCATTTTTTGATAATGCGGAAGACTTGAAGCGCGCCAAAGAACACCAATTAGAAAGAACCATTACCATCTTCCCATGGATTGCCATCATTGATAAATACCAACACTGGGTATACGAGCATCCCCAACATACTGTGGAAGAAAGAACCAACACTTGGATGTCTATTTTAGCAGAATTTTCTACCAAGAGTATTGACTACACTGGGTTAGAAAAATATCGTGAAATTGCTTGGCAGCGCCAGTTGCATTTGTTTGAAGTGCCGTTCTATTATATTGAATATGGCATTGCACAATTAGGTGCAATAGGACTTTGGATGCAGTACCAAAACAATCCTCAACAAGCTTTGGAAAATTATATTCAGGCTTTGAGTTTGGGTGGTACTAAAACATTGCCGGAATTGTACAAAGCAGCGGGTTTGAAATTTGACCTATCACCCAATCATATTAAAACATTGATGGAGTTTACAGCTGCAGAAATGGACAAAATTTAGGAAAGTGAAGAGAGGAAGGAAGTGAAGAGATAAGAGTGAAGAATGAGAGGAACTTTTCATTTAATCACTAAAACTTTTCATTCAAACACTATTCACTAAAACTTTGTAATCTTAACTGAAATAAAAATGCCGCTCGAGAAATCTGAGCGGCATTTTTTATTTTATGATCCTTCCGTTGGTGGTGGGGCCGGTGGAGGATTTTGAGGTCCTTGTTGTTGTGGTGGTCTTGGTCCCTGTGGTCTTTGTTGCTGTGGTCCGCGGTTTTGCTGCGGTCCACGAGGTCCTTGTCCTTGACCAGGTCCACGATTTTCCTGTGGTGGTCTTTGCCCCTGTTGCTGTTGTGGTCCGCGAGGTCCCTGTGGTCCTCTATTTTGCTGTGGCCCACGAGGTCCTTGTCCTTGACCAGGTCCACGGTTTTCCTGTGGAGGTCTTTGACCCTGTTGTTGCTGTGGTCCACGGGGTCCAGCTTGTTGAGGCCCTCTATTTTGTTGTGGTCCACGAGGTCCTTGCTGTCCTTGCCCAGGTCCGCGATTATCTCTATTAACATCGCGCGGCCCGCGCTGATCCCTATTCTCAGGTCTGCGGTCATTACCACGGTCCTGATCCCTTCTGCGGCGGTCATTTCTTTCAAGGCTCTTCAGACTAATCTGACCAACCACGTCTACAAATGCAGGTTCTACTTCTTTTGGTTTACCTGAAACTACTTCTACCGCTTGCAGCTCATCTACCTTGGTGCCAGCTTGGTTCAGGCGTTTAATTTCTTTTACGCGCTGAATGGTCAAAGGATAGTGTTTGCTATTGTTGGGTAAAATATACCACATCAGGTTTTTGAAAATATCTTTTTTGATCAATTGGGCTGTTCCCATCACGGTGTCCAATTGGTCTGCATAATCTGGGAATTGCTGCAATGCGTCTAGATAAGTATCCAACTCAAAGTTCAGACAGCATTTTAATCGGCCACACTGACCGCTTAATTTGGTCTGATTAATAGAGAGGTTCTGATACCTGGCAGCAGTAGTATTCACGCTTTTAAAATCATTCAACCAAGTGCTGCAGCAAAGTTCTCTTCCGCAACTTCCAATACCTCCTACTTTGGCGGCTTCCTGACGGATGCCTATCTGGCGCATTTCTACCTTTAGTTTAAAATCGCCAGCAAAGATTTTAATGAGCTCACGAAAATCTACGCGGTCATCCGCTGTGTAAAAGAAAGTTCCTTTTTTACCATCGGCCTGCACTTCAATCTCACTCAATTTCATTTGCAGGTTCAGGGTACGGGCAACGGCACGGCTTCTAGAAAGCATTTCCTGTTCACGGCTCTTACTAATCTTGAAAGTTTCAATATCCCTGTCAGAACTTTTGCGCAGAATCTTTTTCATTTCTGGACTAAACTCGTCTACAGATTTTTTCTTCATCTGCATTCGAACCAGTTCACCGGTTAGGCTCACTTCACCCACGTCAAATCCACCCACACCTTCCACGGTTACGTAATCGCCTTTTTCAAAATATTGCAGGGTATTGTTTCTGAAATAGTCTTTTCGGCTTCCGTTTTTGAAACTTACTTCCACCACTTTGCAAGAACTTTCAGGGTCGCTAAAAGGAAGATTCAACAACCAGTCGTGCACATTCAAACGGTTACAACCGCCAGTGCTACATCCTCCATTGCTCTTACACCCATTTGGTGTGCCTGTTCCACATGATCCACATCCCATATACTGAGTAATAATAGGTTAATAAATTAGTGGAAAGGTTGGCTGGGAACTTTGGGATACATTGGTTCAGTAACGCATTTTTCAACGCATTGTATTGGAATATGTAGAGATGAACCTGAATCCTTTGGTTTTTCAAACCCGCTTTACCTTCTTGCTGAAATTTTTCAGCCCCACTCACACAGAGACTTGCACAGTGATGCCACTGCCAAATCCTAACTTTCCAAAATTAGGGTTTTGTTCTGAATGATGTGATAGAGTTTAATGGTCAGTGCCTGGAAGAGCATTTTGGCGTGCGCATTCCTTTCTACATAGTAACTGGCCCGGTCCAATTCTTCAATCAGGGCCTGTTGCTGGCTAACCGATGCAATTTTATTCAGACGCTGGGCAAAATCCTTCTCTTTTTCGGGTAATTGGGCAAAATCCGGCCCCAAAATCTTGATTCTAATGCTTTGGGCCAGCAAATGGTTAAAATAGCGGAGAAACTGTTTTTGCTTTTCCCGGCCCAATTTGGCCACTTCTTCTACAAATTTGACTTGGGCAACGGGTCCACCCTTGAGCGTGGCGTTCAGCCATTCCCTGAGCAGGCTCTGCCAGTCTTCGTCTGCGTGCTGCAGCAATTGCAAGGCTTCTCTATAATTGCCTCCGGCGATGGCCGCTATTTGTGCCGCCGTTTCTGCAGGGGCTTTTGCCCTTTCAGTCAAGGCAATTTCTATGTCTTTGTCTTCTAACAGGGGAATTTTCACCAATTGACACCTACTCAGAATGGTAGGCAGGATCTGCTCCTCTGTTTCAGCTACCAAGATAAATAGGGTATTGGCTGGGGGTTCTTCTATGAGTTTTAAGAGCTTATTGCCCTCTTTTTTCAGGTATTCGGGCATCCAGAGTACCAAGACCTTAAAATTGCTTTCAAAGCTTTTTAGGCTGAGTTTATGGATGATTTCGTTGCATTCGTCTGAGCTAATATTTCCTTGCTTGTTTTCAGCCCCTATAAATTGTAACCAATCATAGACATTGCCATAAGGATATTGCTGAATAAACTCCCTCCATTCAGAGATGAAATTGGAGCTTAATTGTTTGTCTCCGGATTTTTTAGAAATAACAGGATAGCTAAAATGAAGATCGGGGTGTAATAACTGCGCAGCCCTTGCATAAGCCGGTTGCTGGCCTATTTGATCAGGATGAATATAAGATGGGGTGGGCTCCAAAGCTGTTTGACCACCAAACAAATCTTCTACTACAGGAGATGGGGCAGGGATGCTTACCACGTATTGGGCAAAAGCCAAGGCCAGGGCCAAGGCGCCAGAACCTTCTTTACCCAAGAAGAGTAGGGCATGGCTCAAACGGTTTTGCTCTACCATTTCTGCCAAATGCTGTTTTAAATCCTGTTGACCAATAATCTCCTTGAATAACATCTGTCCTGATTGGCTTGAAAGGTACAAAATAAAAGAAGCTGCCCGGAAAGAGCAACTTCTTTTATACAATAATATAGTAACCTGCTTATTTCAGGTATTTGGTAATTTCTTCGCTGTCAGGAGTTACTTTACTTGGGAAGTAAGCAATCATCTTCCCGTTTTCATCCAATAAGAATTTGTTGAAATTCCAAGCAATGGTAGCGTCTAATACGCCGTTTTCAGATTTGGTAGTTAACCATTTGTAAATGGGGGCCATATCTTCACCTTTCACGCTAATCTTGCTAGCCAAGGGGAATTTTACGCCAAAACGGGCTTTGCAGAATTCTTGGATTTCACCATCAGATCCAGGTTCTTGAGCACCAAAATTATTGGCAGGGAATCCTACAATTACCAATTTGTCTTTGTATTGCTCATATACTTTTTCTAAAGCTTCATACTGTGGAGTATAACCACATTTTGATGCAGTATTCACCACTAAGATTTTTTTACCCTTGAATTTAGAGAAGTCAATAGTGCCTCCCTCTATAGATTTTACTTTAAAGCTGTGAATGCTTCCGCCATCACCTGGCATGGTAAAAGCGCTTAAGATGCTGACAATAGCAATGGTTAATAGATATTTCATGACTGTGATTTTGTACAAGAAACAACTTTTTGAGGAAAAAGTTGCATTTTTTAGATAAATGGGCCATTAGAGGGTATAAGCCACGGTTGCAATGCTCAAAGAAGCGGGTTTTCCCTGAAGTAGGGCAGATCCACAGGCTTCTAATGTAGCTCCAGTGGTGGCCACGTCGTCTATTAATAAGACCCTTTTTCCTTGAATAGATGATTGATTCTCAAGCTGAAAAACGCCTTGCATTTTTTGCCATCTATGAACCCGATTGCTGACCGTTTGAGACTGGGAAAATCCTGTTCTGATTGCCGCATCCAACACCAATTTTTTTGACCAAACAGATTGAATGCCTTCTGCAATTAATGCTGCTTGATTATAACCCCTGATTTTTAATTTGTTGGGATGTAGGGGAAGTGGAAAGATGAGATCTATTTCTTGAAATCTTGCAGCTTTTGCTAATTGATATCCCAATAACCTTCCCATAAACCAACCTACTTCTTTGTGCTGTTTGTATTTTAAACAAACCAATAATTGGTGTAGGATACTTTTTCTAGAAAAATAAAATGCAGCTGTGGCAGATGCAATAGGTACTCTTCCATAAAAACATTTTTCTAAAGGATTGCCTTCCTGGTTTTCAAAATTGGTGCGGGGTAATAAACTACTGCAAGCATAACAAAGTATTTCTTTTCTATGTTCTAAAACTGTATTGCATCCCATACAACAATGTGGAAATAGCAGGTGGGCTATTCCATGAAAACTATCTTCTACTAATTGATGCATTCAAAAAAATACAACAACTAATCATCACAT
>CAIZMD010000174.1 GCA_903933995.1 uncultured Bacteroidota bacterium | reverse complement strand
TTTGGTTTTGCTTATACTTCTTATGTTATTCCATTCTTGGCTAACGTTAAGTTTGTATTGAACCCAGCATTTGACAATGTTCATACAAATGATATTGAGAACCCAATCATTGATGGTTTCCCATTATCTTCTTACTCATTCATTATCTTTGACATCACTGATAATACTAATGACAATATCTTCTTATTGAAATTGTCTTGGGATAATCAATTGAAATGGTGGTATCAAAATGGTACTATGGACTACATGGGACGTAGCCAAGGCTTCCAGTCTTCTGGTCAGTTCAATGGTTACCGTGTAATGATGAGCCAAACAATGCCAGCTATCTGGGTTAAAGACCCAACTAAAGTGTTGAAAATTGTTATGAGAAACCCAATCACTGGTGGATCATTCTAATCTAAACTAGAAAGAATAGGGAGGGGGAAACTCCTCCCTTTTTTTCTTTATATTTAACCAACAAATAATAAAACCAACAAAACATGGAAAATTTCACAATGGTAGAAACCGGACGCGGAACTGTAAAACAAACAGCAATTGCAGTACGTCCGTTTTTTGATTCAACAGCTTCTAACATGGGTTTAGAAGATTATGGTATGTCACTTTTTGATGGTGTTGTACACCATGAACAATTAGCATGCTTAGAGAATAATGGAGTAATAAGATATCTTACAGGGCTTAATGAGTTTGCTCCAGATGTAAGACTTCTTAATGGAGATGATAAAGAAGCAAGAGTTAAAGAAATTAGATTAGCAGTAAGTGAACTTGAAAAAGAATTAGCTGCAAATGTTATTGAAATTGATGATCCACAATTCTGGAATAAGGTAAAGTTACTTAAACCAGATAATGCTACATTCTGGAATAGAATTAGTATTTCTTGTGGTAATGAGCCAGTGTTCTTGGATCCAAAAGATCCATATGATAGAATCAAACTACATGCAATTGAAGCAGGTGGTTTTGCAATTGTGGCTAAAAGTTTTGATGATGCAAGATCAAGAGCAGTTGCCCCTAAGTTTTACTTAGATAAGACAGAGGAAACTGTAATGGCAAGAACTGAATACAAGAAAATGCGTAACAAAGCATTGGCTGAACTTCAGAAATTATTTGACAAAAACAGTACTAAGTTATTCTACATTGCAAAAGTTGTAGATATCAATAGTACACAATATAAAAAGTCTACACCAAACGATGTTATTTATGAGAACATGGATAATTACATCAATGGTTTTGGTGGAGAAACAAATAAAGAAAGAGCTGCAAAATCATTTATTGAAGCAGTTAATTTAGATATGGAAACACTTAAAATTAAATCAATTGTAAGAGATTCCGTATTTTTTAAGTATATTGTTAATAAGGCTGATGGTTATATCTATCACACTAAGACTAGTTCAATGTTAGGAAGAAATGTGTCAGATGTATTAGAACATTTGAAGAATCCTTTAAATGAAGACATTCTTAAAGATTTAAACCAAGCCTGTGAAAAGTATTGGAATTCTTAAAAAGAAATAAAATGAAAAAAACAAATTACAAAACAGGCGGCACGGTTAATTCT
>CAIZMD010000173.1 GCA_903933995.1 uncultured Bacteroidota bacterium | reverse complement strand
TGGGTAATAGCTTCCAAATTATAAAACTGCCCAGTATAATAATTGATTCCACCCATCATGACCATGGCTAGTTTTCCTCCTGCTTGCGCGATGGTATCTAGAATATCTTCTTCCCGCAGTAGCTTTTCACCTTCTCTTGGACTAATTTCAATAATGGCTTGCTCAGGATCCAAACCAAAATGTTTGACCAAGGTTTCAATGGCATATTGGTCAGAAGGAAAAGCACCTGCTTCCATGATAATCTGGTATCTATCAATACTGGGTTTATAAAAACTCAGCATCAACAAATGCAGGTTCACCGTTAGGCTATTCATCAAAGTAATTTCTTGGGTACTAGCACCCATCATTGCTGTTAAGGAAGGTTGCAAATATTCGTGAAATCTTAACCAGGGATTGGTGCCCCCAAAATAACCACCCACGGCCAAATTCTGCCAGGTTTTCATTTCAACATCAATCGCTTCAGCCAAAGACTTTGGTTGCAACCCCAATGAATTGCCACAGAAATAAATACAATCTCGGCCCTGGTGTTGAGGAAAATGAAACCTTGATTTAAAAGGGGCCAAAACATCAGCCTTATCAGCCGCTTTTGCATAGTCTATTCCAATTTGAAAAGGATGATGTATCATGATCTGCGAACTAATTTTTTATGTATACTTTTTCTTTGGATCTTGTCCATTGATATTTAAGTGTGTCTTACAATTTTTTTGGTTTGCCAGGAGTAAAGCTACCAATTGGGGCCGTATACCAAGGATGAATTTCGGCCACCAACCTACCTGTTTTAATGGCGGGGTCCGTTTGAAGCAAGGATTCTAATTCAGACTTATTAGAACAGTCAAAAATAAACAAGCCTTGGGCCAATGTCTCTTCTGCAAATGGCCCTGCTACTTTTAAGGTTCCTGCTTCATATAAACGGGTAATATTGGCCATATGACCAGCTTGAATTTTAGCTGCCGTAAGAGAATCTTGGTTGCGAATGGGGCCTTTTTTTAAGAGCACCAACCAGAATTGTTTGATTTGGCTTGCAGGGTCTGCTTTCTGTTTGTTTTGAGCCAACAAACAGAATGGCAGTAAAACCAGAACAGAAATAAGTGTTTTTTTCATGTGTAGCAACTTGGTTCAAATAAAAATACAACAAGGAACATTGATTCCAACTGCATAATGGGTTTATTTGACAGAAGTTGTCCCGTTTTGAGGTGAATCTAGTATTTTCAATGCCTAAAACTATAGCTATGCGTTTGATGGTATTCTTTTTTAGTCTTTGCCTTTCTACGGCAATCATGGCGCAACAAACTCCAATTGCCAAGGCCAATTATGCTGCGGCAGCAAGGTTCTCACCCAAGAAATTGGAAAAACTGGTATTTAGTTTAAATGTAGATCCACATTGGCTAAAAAAGTCTGACCGTTTTTGGTATATGTATGAAACCTCAGAAGGAAAAAAATGGTATATCGTAGACGCAGTAAAGGGGGAAAAGAAATTGTTGTTTGACCAAGCCGCACTAGCCGCCAAACTGACCAAGCTAACAGATGACCCAATGGATGCACAGCACTTGAATATAGACAGTATGCGCTTTATCAAGGATGAGAATTGGGTGCATTTTGAAGTCAAGAGTACATTGG
This sequence comes from uncultured Bacteroidota bacterium, assembly GCA_903933995.1. Lineage (GTDB taxonomy): Bacteria > Bacteroidota > Bacteroidia > Chitinophagales > Chitinophagaceae > Sediminibacterium. Next base: position 4,237 of record CAIZMD010000173.1, on the reverse strand, counting down.
ATGTAGAAAAGAAAGACAGTACGGCTAAAAAAGGAACGCCCCCCGTAAAAGAGAAAAAGATCTTCTTTTTTGAATACAATTTGGTTACAGGTGAATTGGTTGAATTAACTGGATTCAAAAAGCCCTTCCGCAGACCATCTTGGGCCAATATTTCTCCAGATGGCAATACCATACTCTTTGGTAAAAATCAAAACCTATGGTTTATGGACAAGCCCAATTATGAAAAAGCCTTGAAGAATGAAGAAGATAGTACCATTGTTCAAACCCAGATTACCAAAGATGGGATAGACAATTTTGGCTATCACAGCGATGGTTTTGGAGAGTCTAATGCCGATAAAGAAAAGAACAAAAACAAACGCAAATCTGTATTTGTACAATGGTCCCCTGATTCCAAATGGTTTGTGATGAATAGGGTAGACAATAGAAGGGTGAAAGACCTATGGGTGATCAATAGTATTGCTGACCCAAGACCTACTTTAGAAACCTATAAATATTGGATGCCGGGTGAAAAAGAAAGTCCTATAGAACACTTGCTTTTGTTTGAAACAGCCACCAAAAACAGTAGGGAAATTGCATCTGGTTTATATAAAGATCAAGACCTCAATATCTGGTCAGCCCCTGCAAAAATCAGTAGCAGGGATGATGAGTTTAGACCATCAGTTTGGTTGGGTACCAATGATAAATTTTATTTGAGCCGCACCAGCAGAGACCTGAAGAAGATTGACATTGGATATGTAGATGTAAAATCTGCCACTGTCAAAACACTTTGGGAAGAAAAAATGAATACCTATATAGAGATTCGTAGACTAGGTTTGGTGAATGAGGGCAAGGAATTAATTCAATGGAGTGAGGACGATGGTTGGGGACATTTTTATCTCTATGATGAAAATGGCAAATTGAAAAATCAGATTACTGCTGGTCCATGGCATTGTGAAGACATTTTAGGCATTGATGAAAAAGCAAGGGTATTGTATTTCTCAGCCAATGGAAAAGAAATTGGAGAAGATCCTTATTTGTTACATGCTTATCGCGTGAACTTTGATGGAAGTGGTTTAAAATTGTTGAATCCAGGAGAGTTTGACCATAGCGGAAATATGGATGACAACAAGAAATACTTGGTCAATAATTTTTCTAGGGTAAATACTATTCCCAAGTCCGTGTTATTGGCTTCAGATGGTAGAAAGATCATGGATTTGGAAACAGCTGATTTTAGTAGTTTGTTAGCTACTGGATATAAGTTTCCACAACCCTTTAAGGCCAAGGCCGATGATGGCATCACAGATATTTACGGTGTCATGTACAAACCCTTTGACTTTGACAGCAGCAAGAAATATCCCATCATGGAATATGTATATCCTGGTCCACAAACAGAAGCGGTAAATAAAGCATTTAGCAAAGGAATGGATCGCACAGACAGATTGGCTCAATTGGGAATGATTGTGATTACATTGGGTAATAGAGGTGGTCACCCTAGCAGGAGTAAATGGTACCACAATTATGGATACGGTAATTTAAGAGACTATGGTTTGGCAGATAAGAAAGCCGTAGCAGAACAATTGGCCGATAGACATTCCTTTATAGATATTAATCGTGTAGGAATCCATGGACATTCTGGTGGAGGATTTATGAGTACAGCAGCTTTGTTGGTCTATCCTGATTTTTTCAAAGTGGCGGTGTCCTCTGCTGGTAATCATGACAATAGTATCTATAACCGTTGGTGGAGTGAAAAACACCATGGGGTAAAAGAAATTATTTCTGAAAAAGGAGATACCAGTTTTCAGTACAATATTGAAAAGAATCCTGATTTGGCCAAGAACTTAAAAGGAAGATTGATGTTATCTCATGGTGAGATTGATAATAACGTGCATCCAGCCAATAGTATGCGTGTAGCAAATGCTTTAATCAAGGCGAATAAGCGTTTTGATATGATTATTTTACCTACACAAAGACATGGATTTGGAGATATGACCGAATACTTTTTCTGGAAAATGAGTGATTATTTTGCTAGGTATTTGATTGGAGATCCAACGGAAAGACCGGTTGATGAAGAAGAGATGAACCGAGAACTAGAATTGAAAAAGAAATAGGGGCTCAATCCAATGCTGCAGTATTTTTGCAGTATTAGCCCATTAAAATTGTAACCTATGGCTGCCAGAACCGATTTGTTTCAATCGCCTGATTATTATCTGTTAGATGAGTTACTAACTGAGGAACACCGATTAATTAGAGCGTCCGTTAGAGAATATGTAAAAAAAGAAATTTCACCCATTATTGAAGACTACGCACAAAGGGCAGAGTTTCCCAGTCAGGTGGTAAAACAGTTGGGCGATATGGGTTGTTTTGGACCCACGGTTCCCGAGCAATACGGTGGAGGTGGATTAGACTATATCAGTTATGGTCTGATGATGCAGGAATTGGAGCGTGGCGATAGTGGTATCAGAAGCACGGCAAGTGTGCAAGGATCACTGGTCATGTATCCCATTTATGCCTATGGCAATGAGGAACAGCGCCATAAATACCTTCCCAAATTAGCCAGTGGAGAATGGTTGGGATGTTTTGGATTAACCGAACCAGATCATGGATCCAATCCTTCTGGCATGTTAACCAATATTAAAGACGCGGGTGATCATGTGATTTTGAATGGTGCCAAAATGTGGATCAGCAATGCCCCATTTGCACAAGTTGCCGTGGTATGGGCCAAGGATGAAGCTGGTGTGATTACAGGTGTAATAGTAGAACGTGGAATGGAAGGGTTTAGCACGCCCACCACGCATGGTAAATGGAGCTTACGCGCCAGTGCTACTGGTGAATTGGTTTTTGACAATGTAAAAGTTCCCAAAGAAAATATTTTGCCCAATGTAAGAGGCTTAAAAGGCCCTCTTGGATGTTTGTCCAAAGCACGATATGGCATAGCCTGGGGTGCATTGGGTGCCGCCATGGATTGTTATGATACGGCATTACGCTATAGCCAAGAACGTATTCAATTTGACAGACCCATTGGAGGTTTTCAGTTGCAGCAGAAAAAACTGGCGGAGATGATTACAGAAATTACCAAGGGGCAATTATTGGTATGGCGATTAGGGGTCTTGATGAATGAGGGTAGGGCTACACCACAACAGATTAGCATGGCCAAAAGAAATAGTTGTGAAATAGCTACCAATATAGCTAGAGACGCCAGACAGATGTTGGGTGGAATGGGTATTACAGGTGAGTATAGCATTATGCGTCATATGATGAATCTTGAAAGTGTGATTACCTATGAAGGCACACACGATATTCATTTGTTGATTACGGGTATGGACATTACAGGTTTTAATGCATTCAAATAAAGATGGAACAAGCTAAGGAAGCCCCTGTAAAAGGCCCCAAAATATTCTTAGTTGGGATGATGGGATCCGGAAAATCTTATTGGTCAAAATGGCTCTCAAAGAAATTCAAGACCGGTGGATATGATTTGGATTTTTTAATTGAGTCCAATGAAGAAAAAACCATTGCAGAAATTTTTGCAGAAGACGGAGAAGAATATTTTAGAAAACAGGAAGCCAAAGTGCTTAGGTGGTTCAAAGAAAAAAAAGCCTTTGTATTAGCTACCGGAGGTGGTACGCCCTGTTTTAACGAGAACATGGAATGGATGAACAAACAAGGGCTCACCATTTGGATTGATTCAGATATTGATACCTTGGTTCAAAGATTATTGCCAGAAAAGGACCATCGTCCTTTAATCAAAGATTTGAGTGATGCGGCATTGGCAGACTTTCTAACCAAGAAAAGAGAAGAGCGGATGGGATTCTATCAGCAAGCCAATATTCATTTAAAGGAGTCCCAGATTAATGAAAAAAGCATTTTAAAAATCATCCAAGAACATGCATAAACCATTTTTCATTACTGCCGCTATTTTAGGTGCCCTAACGGTTGCTATGGGAGCTTTTGGTGCACACGCACTTAAAGCCATTGTTCCAACTGAGGCATTGGCCATCTATGAAACAGCCGTAAGGTATCAATTCTACCATGTTTTTGCACTGGCCATTACAGCCATGCTGTATGAAAAATATCCCAATCAATCACTGATCAATGCTTGTGCCTGTTTTATTGTGGGGATGGCTTTCTTTAGTGGGTCATTGTATATTTTAACCATCAAAGCCGCCACTGGAATAGAATGGCTCAAATATGTGGGTCCCTTTACCCCGGCTGGAGGTTTGTTCTTTATTGCAGGATGGCTGCAACTGGCTTGGGGCGT
>CAIZMD010000172.1 GCA_903933995.1 uncultured Bacteroidota bacterium | reverse complement strand
GTATCATTAGATACAAAGAATGATTTGTTTGTTCGCGAAAGAGGATATTTTTATTTGAGCCAACTAAAGGATACCAGTTTGGGTATTGCAGATCTCACTAAAGCAGTACAGCTAAATACCAAAGACCCTATTTCTTATCAACTCCTTTCCTTGATTGAGTTTAATAGGTCCAATTTAAAAGAAGCCATAAGATATATTAATAAGAGCATTGATATTGATAAAACTAATGAAACCTATTATTTTCAGCGAGGTCTTTTTAACTCTTACCAACAAGAACATGCGCTAGCCATAGCTGATTTTAATTTGGCTATTTTGAATAATAAGTTTGATCCCAAATTTTATGTTTATAGAGCCAAGAGCAATTTGAGTTTAAAAAATTATCCGGACGCTTATGACGATTTTGGGTTTGCTTCTATGTTAAATCCAAATGATGCAGCGTCAAAAGAACAATTGCAAAAGTTAGATCCTTTGTTAAAACCAGCTTATGAAAAAGAAGGGATGGTCATGTCTAATGCGTTTAAGTTCTTTTTGGAAAGGGGAGATAAGCAAGCAAAAGATGAACAAGGATATCAACAAGGAAGGGCTGTGATGAATTATTATAAATGTATTCAGCTAGAACCTAAAAATCCAATCCCATATAACAAAGCTGGAAAAATATTTGCTTCTTTTGAAATGAATGGTCCAGCGGAGCAGTTTTTAAGATATGCAGCTTACGCCGATGGAAAAAAGGCCAGCTATTTTGAAGATTTGGGCAGCTATTATGCAAGCAAGAAAGATTACAAATCCTCTGTAGGGTGCTATGATACTGCTGCCATACTTGGATCAACTAATCCAGAGACTTATAGCATGATTGGAAGTATTAGGTTTTCACTAAAAGAATACGATGCCTCTGTTAAAGCATTTACCAAGTCTATTACATTAGATCCTTCAAAAACGCATGTAAAGTATATGAGAGCATGGGTGTATATGGATAATTTAAAAAACTATCAAGCCGCTTTGACAGACTTAGAAGCGGTTGTTAAAGCAGAACCCAATAATCAAGAATACCTTCAAGCACTAAAGGATTGTAAAGAGAAGCTAAAAAAATAACAAAAGGCCAGGACTGTAATTAGTCCTGGCCTAGTTTTTTAATAATCTTAGCAATTTATTTATTCCTTTTTCTTAATATAGAACTCTTTAGAAGCTACTAATTTTCTCTCTGGTTCTGAGTACACGTCAATTCTATAGTTATCACTTGGAACAAGGTCTTTTAGTTTAATATAGAAGTCTTTCCAACTAGCATTAATGCTTCTTCCTTTCATAGTTTGCTCATCTAAAACAGTGGTATCTCTTTTAGTAACTACATAAATATGGTCAAATTTAATTTTGTCATATCTATGCAAGAATCCAACAATTCTAATTTCATTTTCTTTAATGGTAAATCCTTTTGTATTGTTAAAGGAGGCATTGGTTTTATTGGTCCCAATCATTACTTCATATAATGAGTCTTGGGCCATCTGTCTGTCAGTTCTTTTACCCAATTGCGCAAAGCTGGCTGTTGATAGTAGTAAGGCGGTTGCAAGTAAATAGTTTATTTTTTTCATTAGTCATTATTTTTGCCACCTCCAAGTCTTAGACCTAGGGTAATGCTGTAAATTGAATTTCTGATTTTGATATCGGTTTGAGGAGCAATATCACTTAGCCCTTCGTGTAGGCTTAAGCCAATTTTCACTTTAGAGATATTAAAATTGGCATTGATGGCATAGCCAAGATCAAAAGGGATAAAATCATAAGTTGACTTGTCGCCAAAACTAAATGCTGTAGTTGTAGTGGCACCTCCTGTTTTGGTTACAACAGATTCACCTGAAATGGCTTTTTCCAAGTAAAGACCTCCCGAAATTTCTAAGAAATTTTGAATTTTAGCACCAAATAGCCCTGTAGTTCTAATATATGTAATTCTATTTTTTGCGTCAACTGCACCCGCAATGGTTGGTTGCTTGTTGATTGCCCCAGCTTGAAGGTAGTCTATGCTCAATCCAAAACCCAATCCTGGGTTTTCCCTGCTTATTTTGTATTGCATTAATGTAATACCAGCAGTAATGCCTTGGTAAACACTTCTGTCTTCAGAACTCCCTCCATTTAAATAGGAATATTTTGGTAGGGTAACTCCTCCCTTGATGGTTAATTCTGTTCCTCCTTTTTGTGCATTGCTCTGAGCAATCATCAAGAAGGTACTGATGACAATAAGTGTTTTTTTCATGAATGAAATTTTGATGATTAAATTATTCCTGAACCGGCCAGATAAATTGTCCAGCCTTGTTGATATAACCAACAGCCATATATTGGCTGAATGTTCCTTCTTTAGCAGTTGCTGATTTTTCGGTGATCCTAGCTAGACCACCATCAAAATTGCCTGGTCTTTCTTTCCATTGGGGTTCAATCACTATTTCTCCCTTCAGATTCATAAAACCCCATAAACCATTCATTTTTACAGCAGCAAGGTCTTCCACAAATCTGCCAACTTGTTCTGCTCTGAAATAAGGAATTACTTGATTGCCTTTTGTATCTATTAAAGCCCATTTGCCACCAAGCGTTTTGGCAAATAGTCCCTTCCCATCTACTTGCCCTCCCAGATTTACCCAAGCTGTTCCGGATTTTTCAAACTCTTCTGCCATGGCAAACTGAATAGGAATCACGGTCTTGCCAGCATAATCCATATAGCCATATTTCTTTTGAATGGTATCATAGATAGGCACCAATCCTTTTTTGAAAACAGCACTTGAAATACCATCAGCTTTTGCTTGATAAGGGATATTTTTTACCAATATTTTTCCATTCTTATTGATGATGCTCTGTGTTTTGTCGTTTTTGTTTATATACACCAAGGCATATCCAGCTTCATCAAAATCTCCTGTAGCATAGAATTGGGGCTTGATAGCAAATTCACCTTTCTGATTAATATAGCCATAAGCGGTGGCATCTGATTTTCTAGCAGCTGCCAAACCGTTGTTGAAATCTGTAGCTGTTTCAAATTGAGGTTGAATCACAATATTCCCCTTTGTGTCCATAAAGCCCTGCTTGCCTTCTTTTTCAAAGCACCATAAGCCTTCATGAAACATATAGCCACCAAAAAGTATTTGTGTTTCATAAGCAACAGGGATCACTTCTTTTCCTGAATAATCGTACCAGCCTTTTTTAGAACTTAATATACTAAAACTATTATCCGATAAGGCAGACACTTTAATGAGTTTACTATTTTCATCAATCATGATGTCACTAAAATATTTGTCAATGACAATTTTGGCTAGTCTGTTGTAGAGCACTTTTTTTGTATTTCCAACTATAATAAAATCTGTGTGCACATTTTCCATGCTATAACTTGGAGGTCTTTCTACTGCGGCATTGATTTTTAATTTACCGGTTTTGTCTATATACCCCATTTTGCCTTTTACAATTACAGGATACCAATAATCTTTAGTAAGATCCT
>CAIZMD010000171.1 GCA_903933995.1 uncultured Bacteroidota bacterium | reverse complement strand
GGTGTTGCAGTTGCATGACCCAATTGGTTGGCATGGTCTGCATTTTCTAAAACAGTGGGTACTGAATTATTGGTAGCAATGCTTGTAGTAGGTTGGTCTGTATTTGCTAATTCAGCAGTTGTCAGATTTGCCAAAACCTCATTAGTTGCTGTTGTTGACTCAGTATGATTAGTAGCAGCTAATTGAAGTGCTGCATTATTATTTTTTAAAGTTGTTGGAACAGCATTGTTCTTGCTAGCATTGGTAGCCAGTGCTTCTGTAGCTTCCGCCCCATTCACGTTTAAGTTATTGGACTTGGTGGGTAATGCTGTGGTTTTGCCAGCCTTAACCATTGGGTCTGCTTGTTTGTTTGTTGGCAAGAGATTCCAAACCATGACCATTAAACCAATCATAGCAGCGGCCACCGCCATTCTCCACCAACCTATCGCCACAGGCTTGCTTGCTTCTTTTTGATACAAAACAGACTTGTCTCCAAAAGATATAGTTTCTTGAGGTAATTTGGTTTGTTGCAATAATTCAAAGGAAGCTTGTAATTCTGGATGGGCTACTAAAAAAGACTTGGTCTGTTCATTTTCGGTTTCAGTTAGCTCATTATCTAGGAAGAGTAAAAATTGCTCTTCGTAATTTATTTCGTTGATAACATTAGAAGCTGTGCGATAAAGTACTTCTTTGTCTAAAAAACCAAAACCATCCTCAACAGATAACTTGGTTTCTAATAATGCATCCAATTCTGAGCCAAGATCACTGTTTTCCAAAGCAAAGCGTTCTACCGCCTGCATCTCTGTAGTAGACAGCTCACCGTCTACATAGAGTAGGAAAAAGTTTTCGTAATTGGTTCTATTAATCTGCATGTTGTTATACTATCTATTGGTATTATCTAACGTTTTCTGGGCTTACCAGATAACTACGCAAAGCCAATCTGGCCCTGTGCAGGTATACTTTTACTTGACTGCTATTCAAACCCATGATTTCTCCAATCTCTTCATAGGAATATCCTTCATAATCTTTTAGCATCACCAGACTTTTCTGGGTTTCATTTAACCTGTTTAGGGCTTCCATCAAGGTCTGCTTCATCCGACTATTTCCCTGTTCTACACTCTTGCCATCTTCCAAGAAACTATCTTTCAATTCAATCCGCTTGACCTTTCTAATATGGTCAATCATTTGATTATAAGCCACCGTAAACAGATAGGATTTGGATTTGGTATTATCTACGGACTCCCTGTTACGCCACATTTTTTCAAAAGCTGATTGCACAATATCCCTTGCGTCCTCTTCATGGCGGAGGTTTTTTACAATAAACCGATATACATTATCGGCATATTGGTTTACACAAAGGTTGTATTCTTTCTCAGTCATCGTTGCAGGGATATCTAAATTGGTTGCTTATATAGGTTATACGCTTACCAGAATTGAATGTTACAGTGCAAAGAAAAAATAATTAGTAGAACCAGCCTTACCGTTCAGATAAAAGCTACTTAGAGCTTAAAAAGATAGATGATGACCCCAGTAATGGTCAAAAATAGGAGCACGGAAAAATTAAAATAGCGGGAAGCCCTGTTTGCAATCTTTTCTTGTTGTTCGGGAGTCTTTTTCAAAAATTCCATTATGCTTTGTTCAAAAGTCTCTTTGTCACCATAAATGGTAAAGGCAATTAGATAGATAATGGATAGTATGACAATCATACTTATCCTACCTGCAATTTCATAATAGTGTAACTGGAATAGGGTATCATAGACTACATCAGGTTGATTGTGTAGCTTGAAATAGATAAAATAAGCACCTAATGCAGACAAAATATTGCAAATCCATGCTATTCCAATACGATGAACACCACCTTTTTTGGTCTCACGCACTCGGTTTTGCAACCTAAGATTGTAATAATCCAAACATATTAAGGATTTGAATATATTCATAGTTCGGTTAATCGGTACTAATTTACAGAACTAACGTTGAATATTAAGAGAATGTTGTTCAGATTATGAAAACTGCTAATGCAAATAGAAATATTGGACAAATCCTATTAAAAAAGCCCCGAAACCGGGGCTTTTTTATTATTAATAGTCAATTACTTGTTCCTGAATGGATGCTGGAATCTCTCTCCATTCATACTGCTGATTCCTCAATTGGGGTTCAAAACCCGCTTCTTTGATGGCTTCCTGCATGGTTTTATAGGTAAAGCGGTGAGGGGCACCTGCGGCACTCACCACATTTTCTTCAATCATAATACTACCAAAATCATTGGCTCCTGCGCGTAAGCAAATTTGAGCTGTTTGCTTACCTACGGTTAACCAGCTGGCTTGAATATTCTTCACATTTGGCAACATGATCCTACTAATGGCAATCATACGAATGTACTCATCAGGGGTAGTTAAGTTCTGAACACCCCTTATTTTGGCCAATAAGGTATCAACGTCTTGGAAGGTCCAAGGAATAAATGCTAGGAATCCCTTGGCATCGGCCGGTTTACGGCTTTGTGTTTCCCTAATTCTTACCAAGTGTATGAATCTTTCTTCTAAAGTTTCTACGTGACCAAACATCATGGTGGCACTGGTAGTAATATTCAAATTATGAGCCTGGTGCATTACTTCTAACCACTCATCGGCCCCGCATTTGCCCTTTGAAATTAGCCTTCTTACCCTGTCTACCAGAATTTCAGCTCCGGCACCTGGCAAGGAGTCCAAACCAGATTCTTTTAAAGCTTTCAGGGTATCATAATGACTCATTTTTTCCAATTTGGCAATATGCGCTACTTCTGGTGGTCCTAGTGAATGCAATTTCAAATGTGGGTATTCCTGCTTAATAGCACGGAATGTTTTGGTATAGAAATCTAGTCCAAGTTCAGGATGGTGACCACCTTGCAACAACAATTGATCTCCCCCATATTTCAGGGTTTCTTCAATTTTCTTCCTATAGGTAGGCATGTCTGTGATATAGGCTTCAGCGTGTCCGGGAATTCTGTAGAAATTACAGAACTTACAATTGGCAATGCAGACATTGGTGGTATTCACGTTACGGTCAATCTGCCAAGAAACCTTGCCATGTGGCACTTGAATCTTTCTTAATTCATCTGCTACATGCATCAGTTCTGTTAAAGGTGCGTGTTCAAAAAGAAACATCCCCTCTTCAATGCTTAGAAACTCAAAAGCCAAGGCTTTTTGGTATAGGTCTGCTAATTGCATTCTTTCAAATTTTGTTCGGATGCAAAGGTAGGGGCTTGTATTGGTTTCAAACCTTTTTTACCGTTTATAGTTGATTAATTCAGTTTATCTAAACCTAGAAAACCAGAAGGATAAAATTGCTATATTCAATTATGAACCCTAAACTCTTGCCATGGCTATTAGGAATGCTATGCACCTGCCTACAATTGCAGGCGCAGGAAGAGTTTGTTCAGGAACCAGCCAAACATTTGACCAAGTTTAAATTTAGTCAATTAAGTGGGGGGATTATTTTAATTAAGGCCAAACTAGACAACTATCCAGATTCACTCAATTTTGTTCTAGATACGGGTAGTGGGGGGATTTCTTTGGATTCGGCTACAGCGGCAGATTTAAAAATACCCCTAACCAAATCAGAACGAACTATTAGAGGAATTGCAGGTATGCGAACGGTAGATTTTGCCTATGACCATATTTTAAAACTGCCTGGATTAGACGTACCACATTTGGATTTTCATATCAATGATTATGAGCTTTTGACTAGCGTATATGGGGTGAAAATTGATGGGGTGGTAGGTTTTAGTTTTTTCAGAAGGTATATTGTCAAGATTGATTATGATGTAATGCAAATCAATGTCTATACCCCAGGAAGTTTGAAATATCCAAGGGGTGGTTATTTGATGCGGCCCAATTTTACAACACTGCCCATGCAAAATGCCATGGTGATGGATGATAGACCCATCAATAGCCGTTTTATTTTTGACACAGGGGCTGGACTTTGTTTCTTGCTTTCCCAAGATTTTGTAGAAGATAGCGCTGTCTTGCGCAAGGGTAGAAAGATCTATCCCACCCAAGCAGAGGGATTGGGTGGCAAAAAAGTGATGAGTTTGACTGTGCTCAAAGAAGTCAAATTGGGACCCTATAAATTTAGGTCCGTACCTGTTCACATTTTTGATGATGAATACAATGTCACTACCTATCCTGTGCTTGGAGGTATCGTTGGCAATGATTTGCTCAGGCGATTTAACCTGATTGTCAACTATCCAGAACAGACCATTCATATCAAGCCCAATACCCATATGAATGAAAGTTTTGACTATTCCTATACGGGTTTGGGTATTTATCAGGTAGACGGTGAAATTAAAGTGGTAGACGTGATGGAAGGATCTCCTGGTGATAAAGCTGGTTTTCAAACGGGCGATATTATCTTTTCTATTGAAAACAATTATTCCAAAAACATTCAGGTATACAAGAACTTATTCCAAAATGCCATTGGTAGAATTCAAGTGGTGGTATTTAGAGAAAGAATGCCCTTGGTATTAACCATGAACGTGAAAGACATCAGAAAAAAATAGGTTTTCCAATTTAGGAAGCCGATTACTGCTGCATTGCTTAATTTGCAGCTTCTTTCCAAAAATTATGATAGCATTTCAAAGATTTGTTTTAGAAAATGGCCTAAGGGTCTTGGTACACGAAGACCAGTCTACCCCAATGGCGGTAGTGAATGTATTGTATGATGTGGGTGCAAGAGACGAGCATCCAGATCAAACAGGATTTGCGCATTTATTTGAACACCTGATGTTTGGCGGTAGTGTGAACATACCCGATTATGACGAGCCATTGCAGAAAGCGGGAGGAGAAAACAATGCCTATACCACCAATGACCTAACCAATTATTATTGCCAAGTTCCTGTGCAAAATTTGGAAACCGCTTTCTGGTTAGAAAGTGATAGAATGTTGAGTTTGGCCTTTAGTGAAAAGAGTCTATCTGTACAGCGTAAAGTAGTTTGTGAAGAATTTAAAGAGCACTATATCAATAAGCCTTACGGCGATTTATGGCATAAGATGCGGGAGTTGGCTTTTAAAAAACACCCCTATCGTTGGATGACTATTGGTAAGGAACTCAAACACGTAGAAGACGCAAGAATAGAAGACGTAAAAGCATTTTTTAAAAAACATTACTGTCCCGCCAATGCCATTTTAGTTGTGGCAGGACCTATGCCAGCTGAAGAGGTAAAAGCCTTGGCAGAGAAATGGTTTGGTCCCATTCCCATGGGTGAAAAATACCTTCGCAATTTGCCCGTTGAACCTGTTCAAACAGAAGCCCATAGACTGGAAATCAAAGCCAATGTTCCCGTTGATGCATTTGTGAAAACCTGGCATATGGAAGGGCGATTAGGCAAGGGTTATTATGTGGCCGATTTGGTAACCGAGATCCTTGGAGGCGGTGGATCTTCTAGGTTGTTCCAATCCTTGGTCAAAGAGCAACAACTGTTTTCTGGCATTGATTGCTATCACTATGGCAGTATTGACCCAGGGCTTTTTACCATTGAAGGCAAATTGGTTAATGGTGTAAATATTGCCGATGCGGAAGCTGCTGTAATGAAAGAGCTAGACCGTATTTGCAAAGAATTGGTAAGTGCGCAAGAATTGCAAAAAGTGAAAAACAAAACGGAAAGCGTCATGGCTTTTGAAGACATGGGCATTACCAGTAGGGCGGGCTCATTGGCTTTTTATGAATTGCTAGGCGATGCCAATTTGATGAATACGGAATTGGACAAATATTATGCAGTAACAGAAGTAGATATTCAGCAATATTGTCAAGCGCTATTTGCAGAAACCAATAGTAATACGGTTTGGTACTTGAGCAAAAAGAATTAAAACTTATTAAAATAAAAGCCCGTCATTCAATAAAAATGACGGACTTTTTTAATAAACCAATATCAGATTAAGCAAATGGTGCTTTTACCACTTTTGCTTTTACCAAACTATTTCTAATATCAATATAGATTTCTGAATCTACTGCAGCATGAGCAGTTGCCACATAACCCAATCCTATGGCTTTGTTCAAAGAAGGCGCTTGGGTACCACTGGTAACAACACCAATTTGATTGCCAGCTGCGTCTTTGATCAAATAGTCATGTCTTGGAATACCACGTTCCAGCATTTCAAATCCAACCAGTTTCTTGGTTACACCTTCAGCTTTTTGTTTGGCCAAAGCAGCTGAGTTGGTAAACTCCTTGGTGAATTTGGTAATCCAACCCAATCCTGCTTCTAGTGGAGAAGTAGTATCGTTGATATCATTACCGTATAAGCAATAGCCCATCTCTAAACGCAAAGTATCACGAGCTCCTAATCCAATAGGTTTAATTCCAGCTTCAGCACCAGCTTCAAAAATGGCATCCCAGATTTTATCGGAAGCCCCGTTGCTATCTTCAAAATAGATTTCTACACCACCAGCACCGGTATATCCAGTAGCGCTAATGATTACATTATCAACACCTGCAAATACACCCCTTACAAAAGTGTAGTATTTCAGGTTCATGATGTCTACATTCACCAAAGGTTGCAAAATCTTGGTTGCGTTGGGTCCTTGAATGGCCAATAAGCTGGTCTTTTCACTGATATTATGCATTTCAACATTATTGGTATTGAAGCTGCTAATCCAGTTCCAGTCTTTTTCAATATTGCTGGCGTTTACTACCAACATATAAGACTTGTTGTATTCTAGACAATACACAATCAAGTCATCTACAATACCGCCATCTTTGTTAGGAAGACAACTGTATTGGGCTTGACCATC
>CAIZMD010000170.1 GCA_903933995.1 uncultured Bacteroidota bacterium | reverse complement strand
CAATAGTCCTTCTTGTTCATGCCTTTTGCATACTCTTTAGAGAAATTGCTCTCTGTTTGAAGTGCCATCACCCCTGTCACAAACATGGTCATGGGATGGGTGCTCAATGGCAAAGCATCAATGGTAGCAAAAACATAGTTGGGAACATGGCTTCTACGCTGCCAAACACTGGTAATATGTTCCGCTTCCTCCTGAGTTGGCAGTTCACCCACCAACATTAAATAGAACAACCCTTCTGGTAGTGGCTCATCACCTTTTGGGGCTTTGGGTAGCTTTTGTTGTAGTTCAGGAATGGTATATCCGCGAAAACGAATACCTTCTTCAGAATCTAGTAAACTGGTTTCAGTAACCAGACCAGTAATACCGCGCATACCTTGGTAGGCTTGGGCAAGAGTTACTTCTCCAATTTTTCTGTTTCCGTTTTCTTTTAACAGTTCTTTAATTTCCTTGTTAGACTCTTCCGCCTTCAACCTAAACCGCTCTTTGATGATTTCCATGAGGACTTTGTTTATTTAATCAGGCCAATGGCCATTTGTCAATAAAATTGCCGATTTTTTCGGCCTTTAAAGGTAAGATAACTTGTATACCATAACAAATGATTTACCCTTTGGTTCTCAGCCAGACTAATTTTACAGACGCTATTTTGGCGCCTTTTTATAGAGATAGATCATAACTATCAAGAAAATGGCATTGGGAATCCATGCCGCAATCATAGGGTGTAGGTTTCCCTTGGTAGAGAAAATAGTAGAAAACTGGTTAATCACAATAAACATTGCTGCAATTACAAAACCAACGGCTAAGTGCACCCCACTACCGCCTCTCACTTTTTTACCAGCTACAATGGCCCCAATTAGGGTTAATAATAGGACGGTTATGCAAGTAGCGTCTCTCCTATATCGTTCAATTTTCAGGTCATTGATTCCCTCCGAACCTCGCAATTCTTCTAATCGGATAAATCTTTCTAATTCTGGTGTAGTCAATTTATCCTTGGTATACTTGTCTCTACTCAGGTCATTTGGCAAAAAGTTAAAATTCGCGTGCTGATTGGTGTCCATTTTTAGGGTTTCTTTCATCCCCTCCAATTTTCTGGTTACCACACCCATCAATTTCCATTTCTTGATGGTATCCCAATAAATTTCATCAGCCCGCAGGTTTTCTACCACCAAGTTATTCTTGATCTTATACATAAAGAAAGGTCCACCGCGTTTGACCAAGGTATCATATCCGTAAATACCTGCGTATGTAAAACTGTCAATCCTTCTGTAAATATTGTTGTTCTTGAGAAGAAGTGCGTTATAAGAACTATTCCCATCAATATATTTTGCTTCAAATGTTCCCCTAATTTGATTGGCTTTGGGAACAACATATTGATTTGAGAACCATAGCATAATCGCCAACAAAATACCGCCAACCCAATAGGGTCTAAGCCATCTTGCATAACTGGTACCACTGGCTAAAATAGCAATGATCTCACTTTTGCCCGCCATTTTAGAAGTAAAGAAGATGACTGCAATAAAAACAAATAAGGGAAACAGCAGGGCGATAATATGTGGGATAAATCCGTAATAATATTGGGTAATGATTTTGACAAAGCCCAATTGGGATTTTACAAAATCATCTGTCTTCTCGCTCACATCCACTACCACGGCAATTACCGTAAATAGAAATATGGCAAAGAAGAAAGTGGTGAGGAATTTTTTGAGTATGTACCAGTCTATTTTCTTCATACCGTTGCCTGACAAAGATAAAGGCTGGAAACCAAGCTGGCACAAAAAGGATGTTAAAGGCCTTAAAACAAATAAACATCCATGAAAATGGATGTTTATTTTACGGACTTCATAGATAACGGATTAGCAAGTGGATGTAAATTACCCCCTTCCTTCCGAACCTTGACGATTTTATGCTAATAGTGTATAAATAGAAATAGCCGCCAGAATTATCCACATTCACGGTCGGTTACAGCAACGCTGAATCCTTACAAACGTTGTTGTAAGATGGGCAGGATCTGTTGCTTCCATGAAACGTAGGTCCCTTCCATAATATTGCGCCTTGCCTCTCCTACCAACCACAAATAAAAACTCAGGTTATGTATACTGGCCAACTGCAATCCTAAAATCTCTTCACCCACAAACAAATGGCGTAAGTACGCTTTTGTATAGTACTGGCTTGTTTCTGAAGGCAGACCCGGATCAATGGGACTAAAGTCTTTAAACCATTTTTTATTGCGAATATTGATCACACCTTGAGTAGTGAATAGCATCCCATTCCTACCATTTCTGGTTGGCATAACACAGTCAAACATATCTACACCCAAGTCAATACATTCTAAAAGATTCCAAGGAGTACCTACTCCCATTAAATACCTTGGCTTGTCTGCAGGTAAAATTTCACAACAGAGATTGGTAAACTCATACATCATCTCCATGGGCTCTCCCACACTCAATCCGCCAATAGCATTACCCACGGCCCCTTTAGAAGCAATGAATTCACAGGATGCTTTTCTTAAATCCGGAAAAGTACTCCCCTGTACAATGGGAAATAAGTTCTGCGTATAGCCATACTTATCAGGCGTTTCCGCCAATCTATTCACACACCTGGTTAACCAACGGTGTGTAAGCTCCATACTTTTTTTGGCATAGGCATAATCACT
>CAIZMD010000169.1 GCA_903933995.1 uncultured Bacteroidota bacterium | reverse complement strand
TCTTAACTCTCAACTCTTCACTCTCTTCTCCCCATTCTTCACTCTTCACTCTTAATTCTTCACTTTCTTCCTCATCCGTTAAAGTTTCGTAACTTTAAGTAACAATCCACTTTATGGAAAAGTCACCTAATATATGGGAATTCTTAGAAGAGAATAAAGCCCAAATTAACGAGTACATAGAACTGAGGATTCAATTATTCTCTTTACAGTTTATCCGTAAAAGCTCCACTATTGCGGGCATGCTTATTTGGCTCTTGGTTTTGGGAGCCATGGCGTTTATGATTAGCATTTTTGCAGGCCTCACATTGGGCTGGTGGCTATCTGGCATTTTCAATAGTCCTGTTATTGGATTTGGTTTAACTACCTTGATTTTAGGGCTAATTACCTTGGTGCTGGTGTTACTCAGAAAACAATTATTCATTCATCCCATTATACGGATCATTATCAGGGAACAAACCAAAGACTATGAAGCAGACTGAGATCAAAGACTTAGCCAGTTTGGATAAACAAATTGGTTTGTTAGAACAGAAGAAAATGATTCTGGAAGAACGCTTATCCAATAACTGGTCCTATCTAAAATCCGATTATGGGACAATGATCCGAAAAACAGTGTTCAAGGATATGCAAGAGGAAGGCAGGGGTAGTTTCTTTTATTGGTTGTTCAAAATACCGGAATTTCAAAGCTCAATTGGCAGAACTGCGGAAAAGCTGACCATTAAATTGGAAAACCTTTTGGGAAAATGGATTGACAAGATTGCAGACTAGTTCACCCAAGCTATTATTGGTGTTATAGAACCTATTGAGCCAACATTTGTTGTTTATGTTATGAAGTGGGATGTACACGCCAAAAAAGGAATCAGTTTATTGGTTTTGATGAGCCTATTTGGTCTTTGGATGCTACTGCTATCTGCAAGTTCTGATCCAGGTGACAAACCGCAATTTATCCCTCCAAGTATTCAAAGAGGAGGAGACGCTCAAAAGGGTTATCAATACTTAATTACGGGTGATTATTTAAAAAGTGGACTACCCTATGGTTATTTCAACCTACTAAACGGCAAAGACAAACACAATTACCTCAACAGAACTGGCAAAAACGCAACAGTACCCCATGGCTACAATGTCATCAGAAATGAAAAAGGGATTGATGTTGTAGTACCAACTTGTTTACAATGCCATGCACAAGTACTCAATGATAGTTTGATAGTGGGATTGGGAAATACAATGCTAGACTTTAGCAATATTGGACACGGAAATAATTTTTTGAGAAACCTTGTGACTGGTTTTATGCAAACCGTTTCTCCTGCTCAATATGATGCTAGCAAGGATCTTATTCGTTCCATGAGTACCATTGCCCCCATGATGGAAACAGAAGTAAGAGGCGTTAATGCAGCTGATAGATTGGCCACTTTACTAGTAGCACACCGAGACCCCGAAACACTAGAATGGAAAAATGAACCCATCTTAGACATTCCTAATGAAGTAATTCCTACAGACGTTCCTGCTTGGTGGTTATTGAAAAAGAAAAACGCCATGTTCTACAATGGTTTTGGCCGGGGCGATTTTGGAAAATTCTTAATGCTTAGTAATATCCTCACGGTAAAAGATACAGCTGAGGCAAGAGAAGTCTTTAGTCATTTTGGCGATGTGCTGGCCTATATCAAATCAATTAAAGCGCCTAAATACCCCTATCCTATTGATCCCATTTTGTCAGAAACAGGAAAAACCATTTTCATTGACCATTGTAGCAAATGCCATGGCAGTTATGGCAAAGAAGAAAGCTATCCTAACCTCCTCATTCCGGCTTCCATTATACAAACGGATTCTTTGCTTTATAAAGCCAATCACCAAAACCCACAGTTTATTGCTTGGTTTAATAAAAGTTGGTTTGCCAAGGGCGATTTACCTGCCAAGCTAGAACCAGCAAACGGTTATATGGCACCACCCTTGGATGGTGTTTGGGCTACGGCTCCTTATTTACACAATGGCTCGGTACCCACTATTGAAGCTGTTTTAAATAGCAGTATTAGACCAACCTATTGGAAAAGAGACTTTAATCATCCGGTTTATAATAGCCAATCCCTTGGTTGGGAATTTAGTAGTGCTAATCAGCCAGAAGGCAAGAAAACCTATAATACCAAATTGCCCGGATACAGCAATTCAGGACATTATTTTGGTAATAAATTATCAGATCAAGAAAGAAAAGCCTTGCTAGAATACCTGAAAACTTTGTAGCTTGAAAACAATGCTTCAAGAATCAAAAGGATATGGTGTTATAAAAAAATGGCTGGAGAAAAAAGACTTCCATCCTTTTGAATTCCAGGAACAAACTTGGGAGCAGATCATGCAAGGCGGCTCGGGTTTGGTAAATGCACCAACGGGTTGTGGCAAAACCTTTTCGGTATTTCTTGGTACCCTGATTCAATACATTAACCAGCATCCCAACCAGTATCAATCAAAAGCTCCGGGGCATTTGCAGCTCTTATGGATTACACCACTTAGGGCATTGGCCAAAGATATTTGCAGAGCCATGGAAGCGGTGTTAGCAGAATTAGAAATCCCTTGGACAGTTGGAATTCGCAATGGAGACACCAGCACCAGCGAAAGACAAAAACAAAAAAGAAAGGTTCCTGAAATCCTGATTATCACTCCCGAAAGTCTGCACTTATTATTGGCTCAAAAAGATTGCAGTTCGGTTTTTGCACATGTACAATGGGTGGCAGTTGATGAATGGCATGAACTCATGGGTAGCAAAAGAGGTGTACAAGTTGAACTTGCTATTACTAGGTTGATTGGCATGCAAGTAAAGGATAAAATTTGCCTATGGGGTATTTCTGCCACCATTGGAAATTTAGAAGAAGCCAAAGAGGTATTGCTAGCACCATTACAAGAAACTGGTTGCATTATTAGAGCAATCATTGATAAAAAAATAGAAGTTCATTCTATTATCCCAGATGAAATTTCAGAATACCCTTGGGCTGGTCACTTAGGCATCAAATTAGCTGAGAAACTCATCCCTATTATTGAAGCTAGCAATAGTACTTTAATCTTCATCAATACCAGGGGAATGAGTGAGACCTGGTACCAAACCATCCTCAACGTTGCCCCCCAATTAGCAGGTGCTATTGCCCTACACCATGGAAGTATTGAACCAGAGTTAAGAGCATGGGTAGAAGACGCTTTACACGCAGAAAAACTAAAAGCGGTTGTTTGTACTGCCAGTTTAGATTTAGGCGTAGACTTTAGACCCGTTGACACAGTGATTCAAGTAGGATCACCCAAAGGCGTAGCCCGATTTTTGCAACGTGCTGGAAGAAGTGGGCATGGCCCAGGAGAAATTAGCAAGCTCTATTTTTTACCCACGCATTCTTTGGAATTGGTAGAAGCTGCCGCCCTTAAACAGGCCATTATAGAAAACAAAATTGAAAGCAAGGACCCCATGCTGCTTTGCTTTGACGTGCTGATACAATACCTATGCACCCTCGCGGTGGGAGACGGATTTGATGCCAATACCATTTTAAAAGAAATTAAAACCAGTTATTGCTTTGCCGATATTTCTATAGAAGAATGGACAAAAATATTATTACATATTACCCAAGGAGGGATTGCTTTAAACCAATACGATGAATACCACAAAGTAGTGGTAGAAAATGGATTGTACAAAGTGACTAGTAGAAAAATAGCCATGCGTCACCGCATGCATATTGGTACCATTGTAAGTGATGCCATGTTAAAAGTAAAATTCCTTGGTGGCGGTTATGTAGGTGTGATTGAGGAATACTTTATTAGTAGATTAGATCCAGGAGATGTATTCACTTTAGCAGGTAGAAATTTGGAATTGGTGATGATCAAAGACATGGATGTACTTGTCAGAAAATCAAGTGCTAAAAAGTCTATTGTACCTTCTTGGAATGGGGGGCGTATGAGCCTAACTGCCAATCTTGGGGCCATATTAAGAGAGACCTTTAATAAGGCATTAGTGGATGAATCAAGCATAGAAATTAGAAGTCTTAGACATTTGTTTCAAACACAAGCAATGCTCTCAAAAATTCCTCGAGACAATGAATTGTTGATTGAGCAAATTGAATCAAAAGATGGATATCATTTATTGGTCTATCCATTTGAAGGCAGACAGGTTCATGAAGCTATGAGCGCCATACTGGCATATAGAATTGCCCAGATAATGCCCATTAGTTTTTCCATTGCAATGAATGACTATGGGTTTGAATTACTAAGTGACCAACCCATTCCTGTAGATGACAGCAATGTGCAAGAACTATTCAATACAGAAAATCTCTTTGCCGATATTCAGAAAAGTATCAATAGCGCTGAAATGTCAAAAAGAAAATTCAGAGATATTGCTGTCATTGGCGGACTCATATTTCAAGGATTTCCTGGGGAACACAAAAAAGCCAGACACTTACAATCTTCTGCTGCCCTTTTATACAAGGTCTTTGAAGAATATGAGCCAGATAATATACTCTTTCGCCAAGCTTTTAGAGAGTTGATGGAACAACAAATGGAAGAACACAGACTTAGAGCCGCCCTTGATAGAATGTATCATAGCAAGATTTTGGTTTGTTTTCCAAAACAGCTTACACCATTGGCTTTTCCCATAGTGGTTGATGGTTTAAATAGAAATAGTTTGAGTAGTGAAAAATTAGAAGACCGTGTTAAGAAAATGCAGGAGCAACTTAGCAAATCCTAATGCATCTTTGTGCCGCCAATGAACGCACCCATTTTATACCAAATACAAGACCAACAATGTTGGCTAAGCGCAGAAAGGGCCATCTTTTGGGAGAACCAGTCTTCCCTAATACTCTCTGACACCCATTTTGGTAAAACAGGGCATTTTAGAAAAAATGGCATTGGTGTACCACAAGCAGTTTTCCATGAAGACTTACAAAGAATGATGGACCTTTTGAGCTTTTTTAAACCAGCAAGATTAGTGGTAGTTGGTGACCTTTTTCATAGTGCCGCCAATTTAGAATTGGATTTATTTGCCAAGTGGAGGAGCGATTTTACACAACTAGAAATGGTATTAGTTAAGGGAAATCACGATATTTTGGCAGAACACTGGTACCAAGAACATCAGATTAAAG
The DNA here is from genome assembly GCA_903933995.1 of uncultured Bacteroidota bacterium. Classification (GTDB taxonomy): domain Bacteria; phylum Bacteroidota; class Bacteroidia; order Chitinophagales; family Chitinophagaceae; genus Sediminibacterium. Next base: position 731 of record CAIZMD010000169.1, on the reverse strand, counting down.
TAGAAAAAGCGGTTTACCAACTTGGGCCATTTCAGTTTGCACATGATCCTATGCATACAACAGATTCCCATGAAACTGGATTTCTTCTTTCCGGTCACTTGCATCCCGGCGTAAGTCTTTCAGGTATGGGTAAACAAAACCTGCATTTCCCCTGTTTTTATTTTACCAAAACATCCTGTATCCTTCCTGCATTTAGTAGATTTAGTGGTACAGCAACCGTGAAAAAGAAAAAAGACAATACCATTTTTGCCATTGTGAATCAGCAACTCATTGAAATAACTAGATAAGATGCTGAAAATAGCCTTCCATCCCTGTTATGCTCATTCCTTACCAGAAGGCCATCGCTTTCCAATGCTGAAATATGAGTTGATCCCAGAACAATTACTACATGAGGGTTGCATTGACCAAGAAAACTTATTTGAACCCAATTACTGCCCTGATGAAATACTAGTTTGGACGCATGATGCAGACTACTTAGATAAATTGCATGGACAAACACTAAGCGCATCCGAACAGCGAAAAATTGGGTTCCCTCAATCTGAAGCGCTTACCCAACGTGAATTGATGATTACACAAGGCACCATGGATTGCTGCCTATTTGCCCTAGATCATGGCATTTCACTCAATGTGGCAGGTGGCACACATCACGCTTTTGCAGATAGAGGAGAAGGATTTTGTTTGTTAAACGATATGGCTGTTGCATCCAATTGGCTATTGCAAAAAGGGTTGGC
>CAIZMD010000168.1 GCA_903933995.1 uncultured Bacteroidota bacterium | reverse complement strand
TGGGTTATCAAAATAACCAACTCAATGCGCTTGCAGCATCGGCATTTTTTCTGCTTCTCTGGAATCCCTGGCTCATCTGGGATCTTGGGTTTCAACTGAGTTATGCAGCGGTAACAGGTATCTTGTTATATGCCAAGACCCTCATGCAATGGTTGCGGATTAAAAACCCCTTGCTCAGGGCCATTTGGCAACTCAATACACTTACGCTATCGGCCCAGGTATTCACCCTTCCCCTGGTACTCTATCATTTTCAACAATTTCCCAACCTGTTTTTGTTTTGCAACCTCTTGATTGTTCCTTTTTCCGGATTGATCCTCTATCTAGAAATTGCCTTACTCATTCCCATCCCCTATTTACAAAGCTTTTTGGGTAAAATGATCCAGTTGGGCATTGGCTGGATGAATGACTTGGTAGAAAGAACCAATCGCCTGCCATTTGCGGTTTCTGAGCACTTGGGTATTAGTTTTTTACAGACACTGGTATTATTAGTCTTTCTCTTTCTTTTTTGTGAGCGTGTGAAAACTTACCTTTGCAGCTCCATTCAATCCCGGCAACAGGCCTAATGTTCTAAGCCGGACCAAGCAATCAACATGCAAAAGAAAATACAATCAGCACTTATTTCCGTTTTTTATAAAGACGGCCTGGAACCCATTGCCAAAGAATTACACGCATTGGGTATTACCATCTATTCTACTGGTGGAACCCAGAAATTTCTAGAAGATTTAGGCGTTCCCTGTGTTCCTGTAGAAAGCCTGACTACCTATCCCTCAATCTTGGGTGGACGCGTAAAAACCCTACATCCTGCCGTATTTGGTGGCATATTGGGTAGAAGGTATGAGCCCCAGGATCTAGCAGAAATGAAGGAATACCAAATTCCAGAAATTGACCTGGTGATTGTAGACCTCTATCCTTTTGAAGAAACTTTGGCCAATACCACTGAAGAAAAATTAATCATTGAAAAAATTGATATTGGTGGTCCATCTATGATCAGGGCTGCTGCCAAGAATTTCAAAGACTTGGTAGTCATTGCCGCTAAAGATGATTATGCTTCTTTGGAAAATTTGTTGAAAACACAAAAAGGTGAAACATCCATAGAACAACGTAGGGCTTATGCAGCCAAGGCTTTTGAAGTAGTGATGCATTATGATGTTGCCATTAGCAATTATTTCAATCCAGGTATTAGTCAGGCTTTGCGCTATGGCGAGAACCCACACCAGTCAGCTGTATTTCACGGAGACCTTACCCAACTCTTTAGTCAATTAAATGGTAAAGAGCTTAGCTATAATAACCTTGTAGACGTTGACGCTGCGGTACAATTGATTCAAGAATTTCCAGCACCCGTTGCAGGAAAAGGAACCGTATTTGGCATTATCAAGCATACCAATGTTTGCGGAATTGCAGAAAGAAATTCTGTAAAAGCTAGCTGGGACGCGGCTTTGGCAGGAGATCCTGAAAGTGCATTTGGTGGTGTATTGGTTTGCAATGGAACTATTGACAAAGCTACAGCCGATGCTATTAATGAAATCTTCTTTGAAGTGCTGATTGCACCTGCTTTTGACGCAGACGCATTAGAAGTTTTAAAGACCAAGAAAAATAGAATTTTATTAGAGTTGAAAGCAGGTACTACTGCTTTGAAAACCCCTTCTAAATCATTGCTCAATGGCACCCTAGAACAAGGTGCAGACAAGGGCAATTTTGACAAATGGGAAGAAGTTGGTGGAAGACCAACTACTGAATCAGAAAAAGAAAACCTAGTCTTTGCAAACCTGGTTTGTAAACACTTAAAGAGCAATGCTATTGCCCTAGTAAAAGACAAACAATTGGTGGGTAAGGGTTGTGGTCAAACCAGCCGGATTGATGCCCTGCGTCATGCTATTGACAAAGCCAAACAATTTGAATTTGCTTTACAAGGAGCGGTACTGGCTTCTGATGCATTCTTCCCCTTCAATGACTGTGTACAGATTGCACACGAAGCGGGTATGGAAGCATTTATTCAACCAGGAGGTTCTGTAAGAGACAAAGACAGTGTTGCTTATTGCGTAGAACATAATTTGGCCATGGTGATGACAGGTCTGCGTCATTTCAGACACTAATCACCAATAGATTCATGCAAGCAGACAAACAGAAAGCCTATATAGCACTAGCCATCACCAGCATTGTCTGGGGAACCACTTGGGTGGGGAGCAAGATCTGCGTGCGCTATACACCGGCTTTTGAAGTGGCTGCTATACGGCAGTTTTCTGGTGGCATTATCTATGTATTGTTCTTCCTGATCAAAGGAGAAAAATTACCTACCCTTAAACAATTGGGTTGGCTGACCATCATGGCCATCCTCATGTTTGTTTCTTCCAATGGTCTAGCCACCGTAGGTCTCAAATATATTCCCAGTGGATTGGGTGCCCTTATTGCGGCACTCTATCCACTGTTTGTTGTTTTGATTGAACTATTTTTTTTCAAGAATAGGAAAATTAAAGGCAGCACATTTATAGGTTTGTTCTTAGGCATAGCAGGTATTGCCGTAGTATTTTATGACAATGCTTTTCACAACCACAAAGAAGGATTTTGGATTGGAGTAGCCGTGTCCATGGTTGCCATGATTACCTGGGCCATGACCACCATTTTTATTGCCAAGAAAAAGTCTGAACTCAATCCTTACAATGCATTGGGTTGGCAAATGTTGCTGAGCTCTTTTATCATGTATGGCATTGCTACTGCTACTGGTGATGTAATTCCCTTTGCACAAATTCCACTAGAAACCTGGGGTACTTTGGCCTATATGGTAGTCGCTGGTTCTATCATTGCCTTTATTGCTTTTATCTATTCCATGAAACATTTGGAGCCGGGTATTGCTGCACTCTATGCCTATATCAATCCCATAGTAGCCATACTGGTTGGGTCCTTATTGGTGGACGAAAAACTCACCATCAATATTTTAATTGGA
>CAIZMD010000167.1 GCA_903933995.1 uncultured Bacteroidota bacterium | reverse complement strand
CTTTGTAATCTGGTCAAACATATTTTTCCATCACACCCAAACCAAATAAGGCAAAATCATATTTTACTGGGTCTGCTGCGTCCAAGGTACGCAAGTATTGGGTTAGTTCTACTGCGGCGGCCCAATCGGTTTGCTTTCTATCAAGTAACTGAAAACGTTTGGCTACCCTTGCTACGTGTAGATCAATGGGGCAGATGAGATCAGCTGTGGAAATACTTTTCCAAATGCCAAAATCTACGCCTTGCTTGTCTTTACGCACCATCCAACGTAGAAACATATTGAGTCTTTTGCAGGAGGAATTTATATAAGGAGGGGCTATATGTTTACTGGTTCTATAGGGTGCGTCTTCTAATGAGAAAAAGTATTGGTGAAATCCAGTAAGTGCAGCTTCAATGCGATTGTCCTGTTCTTCTGCTAGTACGCGCTTATTAAAAAAAGCGGACTCCAAACTTTCGTGTTGGCTATAGTGCATCTGCATAAAACTGATGCTATACAAGAGATCGGTGGCATTAAAGGTTCGGTGTTTGAAACCCAGCATTCTTTTCAAATCGGTCTCTTGGTGGTTCAAACAAAAATCATGGGGGGCCAGATCCATGAGTTGCATCAATTCCTTAGACTTGTTGATAATGGTGGTTCTATTGCCCCAAGCAAAGATGGCAGCGTAAAATCCGGCAATTTCTATATCCTGTTTTTTGCTAAACAAATGGGGTACACAAATAGGATCTGCTGCAATAAAACTTGGCCGATTATAACGGTCCACTTTTTCATTGAAAAAGGCAGTAAGAGATGCAAGATTTTTGACCTGTTCCAAGACTTGGTGGTTTTTTAGCAGATAATGGTGAAAATTAGTGTTTCAGCGGGAATATGTGCGTTTCTGGGTTAACTTTATGTCTCGATTGTACGCAATTTCCATCATCTTAATTTCAACATATGAGAAAGCAGTTTTTTGCAATGGTAGCCCTTCTAATGATGACCATTGCAGTGCAGGCGCAAAATAGCAAGCCTGCTAGCACACCCTTGTACAAAAATGCCAAAGCTCCCATTGAACAGCGCATCAAAGATTTGTTGCAGCGTATGACTTTGGAAGAAAAAGCTGGCCAATTAAATCAAGTAAATGGCGGTGTTTTCACGGGCCCTGCGGCAAATGATCCTGGACAAAAAGCCAAATTGGATTTGGCCAAGAAAGGTGGTGTAGGTTCTTTTCTAAATGTGATTGGAGTATCAGAAACCAGAAACGCCCAACAGGCTGTAATGGAAAATTCCAGATTAGGCATTCCCTTATTATTTGGATTTGACGTGATTCATGGATATAGAACCGTATTCCCTATTCCTTTGGCAGAAGCTGGAACTTGGGATTTGGCAGGCATTGAAAAGAATGCTAGCATTCATGCCAAAGAAGCTGCAGCAGCTGGGGTACACTGGACATTTGCACCTATGTGCGATATCAGTAATGACCCTCGTTGGGGCCGTGTCATGGAAGGTGGTGGAGAAGATCCTTATTTAGGTGGATTGGTTGCAGCAGCGCGCGTTAGAGGCTTACAAGGCAAACAATTTGACGCAGAACATATCATGGCTTGTATCAAACACTTTGCAGTCTATGGAGCGGTTGAAGCGGGAAGAGAATACAATAATGTAGACGTATCGCGCGTAGCGCTTTGGAATAAATACCTGCCTCCTTATAAAGCTGCGGTAGAAGCAGGTGCTGCAACAGTCATGAATTCTTTTAACGTGTTTGATGGTATTCCAGCTGGAGGTAACAAATATTTGGTCACAGATATCTTACAGAAAAAATGGGGATTCAAAGGTTTTGTAGTAAGTGACTGGGGCAGTTTTGGCGAGATGATTAACCATGGTTATGCAGTAGATGAAAAAGACGCTGCCTTAAAAGCCCTGCAAGCAGGAAGTCATATGGATATGGAAGCCAATGTATCTGGCCGTTTTGTACCTCAATTGGTAAAAGAAGGCAAATTGACTATGGCTCAGGTAGATGATGCAGTTGGTAGAATTTTATATTTCAAATTCAAATTGGGTTTGTTTGAAGACCCATACAAATATTCAAATGCAGAAAG
>CAIZMD010000166.1 GCA_903933995.1 uncultured Bacteroidota bacterium | reverse complement strand
CTCAAGCTATCAGAGATTTGATAGATAGAAAAGTGATAGGCAAAGCCATTATACAAGTGTCGGAAGAAATAGAACCCACACTAATTACTGCAATAGATTCAAGCATTGTGAAGGAAATGCCTATTCAATCTAAATCGATAGTTGAACTTCCCATAAAATTTGAAACCAAATTATCCTTATTAAAAGCTATTGGAACATCTCTAGGAACTAGTAATTGGCTAAGTATAGACCAAGCAATGATCACAGATTTTGCCAATGCAACACTAGACAAACAATGGGTACATATAGATCCACAAAAAGCAGCAATGCTATTACCAGATGGAAAAACCATTGCCCATGGTTATTTGAGTATGTCATTGGTTTCCCAATTTCTTTATCAGATGATTCACATTGGGGGTGTGAATTCATTTTTAAACTATGGCATCAACAAAGCAAGATTTATCAATCCAGTACAATGTGGTGACCAAATTAGACTACACGCAACTATCGCAGATGCGGAATTACTTGAGAATGACTCACTCAAATTATTTATCAATTGCAATATGGAAATCAAAGGGAAACATAAACCCGCCTATGTTGCAGAAATTATCAGTTTGATTTTTTAAACCCAAGATTATGGCAAATTATACCAACATGGATCTGCTCCGTTTTTTACTCTTTGAAGTACATCCGGTGCAAAGCCTTTTTCAATATGAAAGATATGCTCATCTAGATGCGGAACAAGCTTGGATGATTATTGAATCAGCCAAACTATTGGCTGACCAAGAAATGTTTCCCTATTTAAAAGCAATGGACGAAAGTCCGGCTCAATACGATGGAAATGGAGCTGTTATTACACATCCACAAATTAAGCGAATCATTCGCTTAGCCGCAGACCAAAGCTGGATTGGGGGAGCTGCCAAATTTGAACACGGGGGCATGCAATTACCAGAAATGATTTTTAATGCTGGGCAGCATATTTTCCAAGCAGCCAATAATAGTGTTCAAGGATACCTTGGCCTTTCTACTGGCTCAGCAGACCTAATTACTAGTTTTGGAAGTGCCGAACAAATTGCAACATATGTTCCAAAAATATATCAAGGTGAATGGCAAGGCACCATGGCTTTAACGGAACCACAAGCAGGAAGTTCGCTTTCAGATATTGTAACCAGTGCCAAGTCAGTAAACGAGGAATATTATTTAGTAAAAGGTCAAAAAATATTTATCTCCGGAGGTCAACACCAAGCTGCAGATAATTTTATTCATCTTACCCTAGCAAGAATAGAAGGAGCTCCAGCAGGAGTAAAAGGAATATCCTTATTCATCATACCTAAATTCAGACCAGAACCAGATGGTAGTTTTGTTTACAATGATGTGTATTGCGCGGGTGATTTTCAAAAAATGGGACAAAAGGGGTACTCAACTACCCATCTTAGTTTTGGTGACAATGATAACTGTAGGGGGTATTTAGTAGGAGAACCACATCAAGGACTCAAGTATATGTTTCAAATGATGAATGGAGCCAGAATTAGTGTGGGACAATGTGCAGCATCAGTAGCCATGGCCGCATACCAAGCCTCTTTACAATATTGCAAAGAACGGCCCCAAGGTAGGGTTCCAAGCGAGAAAGACCCTTTAAAGTCTCCAACCTTGATTATAAACCACGCCGATGTTCAAAGAATGCTTTTAACCCAAAAAGCCATTACTGAGGGATCATTATCCTTGGCAATGGAATGTAACCGTTTATATGATTTGGTTCATGCAACCCAAGGAGAAGAAAAAGCAAATGCACTTTTACTATTAGAAATTTTAACTCCTATAGTAAAAACTTATGCATCAGAACAGGGCAGCCGTTCTGCAGCATTGGCCATACAAACACTAGGTGGCTATGGATTTACTACAGACTTTCCAGTTCAACAACTTTACCGTGATTTAAAAATCATGTCACTTTATGAGGGTACAACAGGTATCCAATCATTAGACTTATTGGGTAGAAAAGCAACCATGCAAAACGGCAAGGCACTTTCCTTATTACTCACTCAAATACAAGAAACAATTGCTTTATCTAATCAGGACCCAGATTTAAAATCTTATGGCATACAATTAAATAAAGACATAAATACATTTGGTAAAACACTTCAACATTTATTAGGATACCTTCAAAATTCCAACCCAGATCGCTATCTAGCAGATGCTACTGTTTTCATGGAAATGGCAGGATTAATAGTCATTGGATGGCAATGGTTAAAAATGGCAGTAAAAGCAAAAGCATTACAACAAACACAAAATCCAAACAAATTAATGCAAGACTTTTATACCGGAAAAATCCATACTATGGAATTCTATTTCAAATATGAAATGCCCCATATTGAAGCATGTGCACAAACATTAATGAATGAAAAAACCCTTACCAATGTAAAAGATTTTGACTGTTTTTAGCATTGGCTATTTGGGAAACTCTATTCTAAGTTGAACCAATACTTTTTCCATTGTTTTACATGTAAAAGAAACAAGCTTTTTCATTTCTGCATCACGAATAGATTCATTGTTACGTGATCTAGTTTCTAATTCTCTAATGATGGTCTTTAGTGAATGAATGCCCATTCCTTCAATAGATGGTTTCATTCTATGTGCCAGCTTAGACAAAGCATCCCATTCATCTTTATCGGAATACTCTTTTAGCTTTTCAATATCATTTGGCAATTGGTCAAGGAAAAGTGAAACCATTTTTCCTATAAAATCGGGATTCCCTTTTCCAATCTGTCTAACCATAGTTAGGTCATATAAGAGCACCCCTTCAGCTTGAGGCAATAATAACCCAGCATCTTCTTCAACCAATATTCTTGCAGAAGGTTTAACAACATCAGGCAATGGAACTGCAGACAAAGGATTAGTTGGTAAAAACTTACTAAGTACAGAATATAATTTCTCTTCCGTGTAAGGTTTAG
>CAIZMD010000165.1 GCA_903933995.1 uncultured Bacteroidota bacterium | reverse complement strand
GCATCAAGGACTGATCACCATACAATAAATTATCAATTAAGGAAATTCCTGTAATCCAGTTACCGTCACGAATATTACCTAAGAACATTCCCTGAACGTCATTTTGCTTACCTGAGAAATTCCACATAAAGTATCGGAAATACATCCAATAAAACTGATAGCCCACCAAAAATTTCACGTTATCCGCTTGTGTAGGAGAACGATCATATCCCCCATCTTTTAAGCGATTGATATTTAAGAAATAGGCATAGTAATCAGCATGATTCTGGTCATTACTAGCATCCCAAACCCTTGGAAAAACCATTTTATCTTCTGCCTGGTATAAGTATTTTCTGTCAAGACCAATTTCAATGTATTTGTCTCTAGCTTTTTCATACTTCATTGATCCCTCTTTCACATCTACTGGTTGCGCATTAAATTTCTGACCATAAACCAAGGGAAAATCTCCATATTGTTCCCTTCCCAAATAACCCACCAAACTCATGGGGTTGTCAACATTATACATATCCACAGAAGGATTAGCATTACTTCTAATCATGGTTGTAACATAAGTGCTATAACCAATGAGCATAAATGCTAAAGACCAAAGACTGATGCGTAAATAAGCCCAATTTTTCTTGGCAGCATAATTCAAACCATAACCAATTGCTACAGCCAACAAAATAAAGAAGGTAACAAATCCGCTAAAGAATGGTAGCCCCATACCGTTGACAAACCAACGATCAAAACTTCCAGCTAGTTTAACAGTGTATTGAATAACACCCACTTGTATAATTCCAGTAATGGCACATCCAATCACAAAAAAGATATAGATTCCACCATAATGTGCTTTCTGGTCTTTTTTCCAATTCTCAACCAAGAACAATAGACCAATAGCAGCCAAGGTTCCAAAAATCATTAAGCCTCCCATTGTAGCATCCATAGGAAGTCCGCGGTCTTCGTTTACTTCTCCATTAGCAACCACCAATGCACCTACAAAGGCCAAGGCACCGCCTACAGCAATGATGCGTAAAAACCACTTACGCAAATTGGCATAATTGAAACTGTCTTTCTTTTTAAAATAATAGACCATCACAATGGCAGGAATGGTCAACAAGTTCAATAAGTGAACCCCAATAGATAGTCCCATCATAAAGAAGATAAAGACAATCCATTTGTCTGCCCCTTCTTCTTCAGCGTGGTTCTCCCATTTCAGGATGGCCCAAAATACAATCGCAGTAAAGAAACTAGACAAAGCATATACTTCACCTTCTACAGCACTGTACCAAAAAGAATCAGAGAAAGTATATGCCAAAGCACCAACCACACCGGCTCCCATAATGGACCAGATTTGGTAACTACTTAAAGTATCGGTAGTCTTCACCATCACAATCTTGCGCGCAAAATGGGTAATGGTCCAGAACAAAAATAAAATGGTAAATCCACTAGCCAGTGCACTCATTACATTCACCGCTTTTGCAGCAGTAAGGGGATTGTCACCAAATAGTACAATGAATACCCTACCCAAGATTACAAATAAGGGTGCTCCCGGAGGATGCGGAATCTGTAGTTTAAAACAACTACTCACAAACTCACCACAATCCCAGAAGCTTCCACCCGCTTCAGCGGTCATGATGTACACGGTACAGGCTACTAAAGCCACTACCCAACCAACAATGTTATTGATCCGATTAAATTGCATACGGTTTTGGTTTTTTAAGACTGGCAAACATACCTTAATAATCCTAAAATGGAAAAACTGACACCCTCTTTTATGATATTTAAGAAAATCTTAGACCTTGTTATGAAACAAGTTGCCATCATTGGCAATTACAGACCCATTCCTTACCCAAATCAATACAGGTAACAACGGTTACCTCCTCTGCACAGGGAGCAAAAATGATCCTCACCCGCTGCTGGTCATCCGTAATCCCTTCTACTGCATATTTTTTCTGGCAATCCGCCACTTGCAAAGAGCTTTTCTTATAATTTATGGTTCCATTGTGTAAGATTGCTTCAATTTCTTTTTCTGAAATCTGTCTGCAATCCATTCTGCACCTAGCGTGTTTAGAATAATTTATTTTGGCTGGATGCCTATTTAACCCTCTTGGTTCAGCTGCCACAGTTGGCTTTGGGCTGCTGGTCTTTTTGGTGGTACGTATGGTATTTGGATCCGTTGTAGGCTTGCGCGATTCTTGACATTTTTTCAGTCCAAAAGAAAGCAAGGCAAGGAAAATCAATCCAAGATAAGGGGCTGCTTTTTTAAAATTCATGTTTAAACTGCTTTGGAAGGGCCAATTTACAGCATTTTGACTTTGGCTTGTTATCTTTGCGCCTCTATGGAAAAGAAGCGTTCGGTGG
>CAIZMD010000164.1 GCA_903933995.1 uncultured Bacteroidota bacterium | reverse complement strand
TTGATTGGTTTTCAAAATTGTTTACATGGACAATTTTTTAAATTAGAATCTATCAATCAAAATAGTCTTAGAAATCAGCAATTATTAGGGGAATATGATTCCAGCGTATCTTTTTCAGTTCTTGTCAATTCATTTGTAACACCTCAAAAAATTGATTGGGAAAAACCAAGTTTTAAATTATTGCCTTTTGTTTTAACTCAACAATTTAATAGTCATCACCCGTTTGGTTGGAATGATGGTGCCATGATTCAAGCAAAAGGTTATCAGGTGTTTGCTAGACCAGGTGTAAATTTAAAATATGGCATATTTGAAACTCAAATTGCCCCTGAGTTTGTGTTTGCTACAAATGGTAATTATCCAACAAATGCACAATATGGCAATCCTAACAATCAATCATTTAGCAAATTATTTCTAGGTCAATCCTTTGCAAAAGCCAATCTAGGGCCAATTTCAATTGGTGCATCTTCCGAAAATCTTTGGTGGGGACCTGGCATCAACAGTTCCTTATTAATGAGCAACAATGCTCCAGGTTTTTTACACGCATTTATTAGAACAAATAAACCCATTAAAACCCCTATTGGTAATATTGAATTTAATTTAATTGGTGCAAAACTTGAATCAAATAATACAATGGGGTATGAAAACAATCACTTACAAAGCCGTAGTATTGATGATAATTGGCGTTATTTAAATTCTTATGCAATAAGCTGGCAACCCAAATGGGTTAAAGGTTTGTTTTTGGGAATGACTCGCTCTCTTCAACAATACGGTGATCAGGCTTTTAAGGTTAATGGTGGGCTTTTAAGTAAATACATTCCAGTTCTGGGATTGGCCGTTCAAAAAGCCAATAATTTAGGTGATGATACTTTAAAAAGAGATCAACTGGCATCATTCTTTTTAAGGTGGGCATTCCCAAAATCACAAATGGAATTTTACATTGAATACGGTTATAATGATTATGGCCTTAATATACGTGACTACTTATTAGGGCCCAGCCATTCAACTGCTTATACTGTGGGCGTAAGGAAATTAATAAAGCAAATAAATTCTAAATATATTCAGTTGGAGGCAGAATTGACACAAATGAGTCAAAGTCCAGATTATTTGGTTAGGGATGCAGGAAATTGGTATGAACACAGTCAATTAGTTCAGGGGTACACACATTACAATCAAATTCTTGGTTCCGGTGCTGGATTCGGAGCTAATGTTCAAACTGTTTCAGCAACAATGATAAATGGACAAATTAGGAATGGATTTTTAATTCAGAGAATTGAACATGATCCTATTAACAAGCCAAATAAGTGGACCGATTTTGGTGTTGGTTGGATGCCCCAGTGGACTTATAAAAATATGATTTTCGGCGCTAAAATTCAGGGCATTTTTTCCAGTAATTATGCCTGGGAAAACGGCAATAATCCTATTAACCTACATGGGAGACTCATGATTCAATACAATTTTAAATAAACAGAATGGGAAAGATTTGTTGCTTTATTATTGGATTGATGTATATGGGAAATGCGGTAAGCGCCCAGTCTATTTCTGATGATCGCATAAAAGAATTGATGCGTAACCAATCCCTTTTGGATTCAAATGTTAGTGGCAGTTCTTTAACCTTGAATCCTAATCAAATTTCATTAAACATATTAGATTCAGTTGCTAAGAAAACTGGTTTCAAGAAACAATTGGGAGGGTTTGCAAATGTTAGATTAATACCTATTAGTCTAATACAGCAAACAACTAGCAAACTACCTTATTTTTTAAATGCTGGTAATTTGTTACCTGCAAGAGGCTATCAAATGATGGCTTCAATTGGTGTAAATGTTGTGTTAGCCAATAGGATTCATATTCAGATTGCACCAGAATTGGTTAGTGCAACAAATACTGATTACGAGGGGTTTTCGCAGCAATTGGGTAGTAGGGCCTGGGCGGATAGATATCAATTTTGGAATACGATTGATCTGCCCGAGCAATATGGAACAGGTAAATACAATCAATTAAATCCTGGACAATCATTTATTAAATATCAAACCAAGAACTTTTCATTTGGAATTTCTACAGAGAATTTGTGGTGGGGGCCAGGGGTTAAAAATGCCTTAATTATGAGTACCAATGCACCAGGTTTTTTGCACTGGACGGTACAAACCAATCAACCCATCAAAACCAAAATTGGGTCTTTTGAGGGGCAAATGATTGGAGGAGAATTAACCAACTCTGGATTTGAACCACCAAGAATCTATAGTGCTTATAATGGTAATTATGTGTACCAACCCAAAAGAAACCTGAATAGATATATGACGGGTATGGTCTTAACATGGAACCCCAAATGGACTCCTAATTTGTTTATTGGTTTTGCCAAAGCCTCCTATCTCTACAAAGAGGATTTGAGTAATCCTATTGATTACCTTCCATTACAAGGTTTTTTTGGTAAAGCATTAACCAATACCGAGAAGAATAATCAAAAAGCATCCATGGGTTCTCTGTTTGCAAGATACTTATTGCCAAAAAGCAATGCTGAAGTATATATGGAGTTTGGAAGAAAAGATCAAGCATTATCTCCTTTTGATATTTTCAATACAAATGCTTTTAGAAGAGCTTATGTTGTTGGATTTCGCAAACTATTCCCAACTAAAAACAAAGCCAATATCTTATTTGCTACTGAGCTAACGCAAATGCAAGCACAAACTGGAGAACTGATTCAAAACCCAGATAGTTGGTATTCCCATAATTATGTAACACAAGGCTATACCCATCAAGGTAGATCTATTGGTGCAGGTATTGGCCCTGGTTCCAATAGTCAATCCTTTGAAATTAGTTGGCTAAAAGGGTTTAAAAGAATTGGACTACAGTTTGAGCGTTTAAGACACCAAAGTGATTTTTATTATTATGCTTTTGAATACAACCAAGATTTTAGAAGACACTGGATAGATCTTTCCACTAATCTTAAAGTTGATTGGAATTTTAAAAACCTATTCCTGTCTGGCCAGTTTGGTGTTGTTAGATCTTATAATTACCAATGGTTGATTATTCAAGTTGACCCAAATAACTTTTTTGCACCTGGTAACGAATATTTGAACCTAGTTGGAAAACTATCTCTGAGATATAAATTTTAGTAAAGAAGTGTTATAGTTATCCCCTAAATTTTTGCTTCAACAGCATTGGAATAAATTGGGGCGCTTCAATCATATATCGCCTAAATAATCTTTTAGGCTCTTTGTAAAAACGATAAAGCCATTCTAATCCATTTTTTTGCATCCAAATTGGTGCTCTGTCAATGGTGCCTGCTGCCACTTCAAAAGCGCCTCCAATACCAATAGCAATATGTACGTTTAGTTGGTCTATATGTTTGGCTATCCACCTGTCCTGTTTGGGTGCTGTTAAACTAACCCATAAAATATCTGGTGCAGCCTCGTTGATTAAAGCAATCATTTTTTCATTTTCTTCCGCTTCAAATTCCTCTGCAAAAGGTGGTGAATAAACCCCTTTAATTTTTATACCAGGATATTTGCTTTCTGATACTTTTTGCAACAGTTCTCCTACTCCTTCTTTAGCACCCAAAAAATATTGACTATGCCCTTTTTGATAGCATCGTTCAATATACTGGGGTAATAAATCTAATCCAGTAACCCTTCCTTTTAATATGCCATTTCCTAAAAATTTACTTGCCCAAATTAAGGGTACGCCATCGCAAAGTGTTAGGTCGGCGTTATTATAGATAGATTTAAGAGTAGGATTCTGGTTTGCCCAAACCACACAATTGACGGGTGTAACACAAACCCTTTTTTTAAGCCCTTCTGCAATCCACTGATCAAACATATCCATTGTTTCACTTAATGATACATTGCTGATTCCAGTTCCTGCAATATTTATTTTTGGTGCAATGTTTTGGTTCATTGCCTTATAATTTATTGGATTGCTTTGTTAGATTATCCCAAAAAGGAATTAACCAATCAACTGTAATTTGAACACCTTCCTCAAGACTATGGGGTGCTTTGCCAAGTACGTTTAATGTTTTATCCATGGGTGCTGGATTATCCGTTGTCATGCTTTTGTACCTTGATAACGTAATCGGAAATTTTATTTTTATAGTTCTTAAAACTGTCCCTAGTAAAGCCAGCAAATAAACAAATACACCAGGAACAACCCGCACGTTTTTCTTGGTAATGGCTACAGAAAAAGCATTTGCCCATTGGTACATATTCATAGGTGCATCACCTACATAGAACACATTTTTTTTGATAACGGGCTCATTTCTGCGTTTAATTAATTCCATGATCTGCCAGCAAATATTTCCCACATAGCCATAAGACCTAATTACGGACTTACTGCCAGGATGAAAATATTTTCCATCTCTTAATACCTTCCAAAATTCATAGGGATATCTTAAATGCCATGGCCCCCAAATATTGGTTGGTCTGATAATACACCAATTAAAATGGTAATTGCTATTTACTAAGCTTTGTTCTGAAATAACTTTTGATTCCCCATAAATAGTATGTGGGGCATAATCAAAGTCTGAACTAGGGAAGCCTGGTGCTTGATTAACAAACTGGGTAGAAGTATGCACCAAAAAATGAATCCCATGTTTTTCACAATGGTCAAAAATGATTTCAGAACCTTTAGTATTAACACTGTAATCCTCCAATACATATTCAGGTTCAGTGCTAGTTAGCGCTGCTAAGTGAATAACTATTTCAGGTGTTACTTTTTCAAAGATTGCTGATACGGAACTTGTATCTAAAAGGTCTACTGAAAACCAGGTCTCATTTTCAGCTAGTTCAATTTTTGGGCTATCAAGGTCAAGAATAGAAAGGGAATAGGGGGCTTGAACATATTGCCTGAGTGATTGAACCAAATTGGTTCCAATAAATCCATTACCTCCTGTAATTAAAAAACGAGTCATTCAAGCTGATTAAAGTACGCCACTATTGAGGCTTCAAATGTACCCATCGTATAGTTAGCATCAAAATGGTTTTTGGCATTGGTAGAAAGTCTATCATATAAAATTTGATCATTGGCTAGTCTTACCAGACTATTTGCCATTGCTTCAATATCATGTGGTTCATGTAAAAAGCCGTTTTGTTCATGCACCACCAGATCTGGTATTCCCCTCCAATTGGTGGAAATGACAGGAACTGCTGCTGCAAATGCTTCTACAATTACAGTTGGAAAATTTTCTGATTCAAAAACGGTTGGAAAAAGAAAGGCAGAAGAAGACAAGAATACAGCTTCTTTCTCTTTGCCAGTTACTACTCCAAGATATTCCAAAATCCCTTCTTTTTCTGCTTCCAATAAAGCATTGGCCTCTAAAGAGGAGGATGGCTTGCCAATAACCCTTCCTTTAATTTGTTTGTTTAATTGTCTTGACTGACGAATCACAGCAATAAAATCAAGTATACCCTTAGACTGACTACACAAGCCTGCAAATAAGACAAAGAATCTCTTTTGGTCATTAGAAAGGCTTGTTGTTGTAAATGGCGCTACTCCAGAAGCGATAATACTAATAGAATCTATTTTTAGAAAATGGGCATCAATAGTTCCTGCCTTGCTTAAACAGATAGCTTTTTCAGCATTAAAATAGACATAACGGAATAGCCATTTTGCCCATTGATTTAATTGTGGATATATGGTGGCTATTCCTCCTGCATGAAAATGGAAAATGCGTTTGAATCCAAAAATTTTGATAGGGAATAGCAACACTAAATCTCTATAGACAGCATTGCGTGTTGGTCCTGCAGGTGGATAATAAATATAATGAGGTTGATATGCCATCATTTCCCAAACAATTTTCCAAAAGATCTTGATCAGTTTAAAGGCTTTCTTAAAGTTGAATGATCCCATATCATTCAATTCTTCACTAAAATCTAATCGAATATGTTTGAATTGGAACTGGTTTTTATCCAGCACATCTATCATCTTTTGAATATTAATTGCCTGTCCACCAAATGGGGGAGGTGTTTGACCCAAGATCAACATTCTTTTGGAGGAACTTTTTAATTGGGTTTTCATTTTTGTACCGCTTTTTCAAAAACAGCCAATAATTCCGTTGCTGTTTTATGCCAAGAAAAATGGTTTAAACGCTCCTTCCCTTTTTGTTTCATAGATGCTTGTAATTTTTTGTCACTTAATACAAGGGCCATTTTTTGATAAATGTCTTCAGGTTTAAATGGATCAAATGAAATAACTGCATCTACTCCTACCTCTGGTAAACAAGTATTATTGGCAACAATCACTGGAAGATTAAATTGAAAAGCTTCTAAAATAGGTATGCCAAAACCTTCATTAATAGATGGAAAAACATAGAGGCTTGCGTTTTGATAAACTACACTCAGTAACTCATCTGAAAGATAACCTGGCATGATAATTTCATCTTGCAATGCTAATTGCTCAATCGTTTTTTGAATTTCCTTTGAATCATCAGAATTGATTTTCCCATTTCCTTTGCCAATTAACACCAATTGATGCGGGTATCCTGCATCTTTTAATTTTTTAAAAGCGTGTAATAGATTTGGTATGTTTTTTCTTTTTTCTAAAACACCTACATGTAACAAATAGGGAATGCTTTTTTGTGTAGGTAGCCAACTAGGAATTTCCGTGTTGGTAGTCTCCAAGGTCTTGGGCCCTTGATAAATAGCTATAATTCTTTCTAAAGGTATTTTGGTAAAAAAATGGACCCTTTCTCTGGCATAGTTGGTTGGGGTAATGATAAAGGCAGACTTTCTTGCTGCAGGAACAGCAATTCCTTTAAATAATTGTAACCAAATGGCATTACAGTATTGAGGATATTCGTAAAACAAAGCGTCATGAAATACCTGAACCGTTTTATAATTGAAATGAAAAAAAGGGGCAAAATAATCGTTGCAATAAACAATATCGCAATGGTTTTTCCAAGCTTTCCATGGTAAGACTACCTGCTTCCATAGTTGCTGCCGAATATGCTCTATGATTAGCATGAATTTATTCCTACCCGTATAAACAGCTAATGAGGAATCAAAAAATACAAATTGATATTGTTCGCCCTCTATTAGTCTAAACTGTTTGCAGAGTTCCTCCAGCGTGGTCTTCTGTCCCGTTTTGGCCAATTTCAGGTCTCGTATGTCTACCCCTATCACCATCTGAATTGTATTTTAAATTGATCATTATTCCTGAAAAGAAGGAAGTGATATATCCAATGTAAATATAGGACTCAGCTTCTGCTGTTAAAAAAGGAATAATCATACCCAATTTGAGTAGTAAAATGAATAAGGCAATTTTTCGGACCCTACCCTTACGTTCCAATACCATTTTTAAAGATATTCTGATCATTGAAACATAAATAGCAACATACAATCCAAGTGCTATTATCCCAGCTTGAACAGCAATAATGATTAATTGATTTTCGCCGCCAATATTACTTCCTAAGAGTGCTGAAATTCTACCAGAAGAACCAAGACCATGGCCTAATGGGTTGGAAATGATAGCTTCAATACCTTCTGCCCATTGAATTAAGTGGTAAGTACTAGAGGAATTGCTAAAATTTAATGTTCCAATAATGAATTGATAGAGGTCTCCGCTCAAGAAACTAAAAACAAATACAGCGGCTAAGAACATCAGCAAATAGAAATAGCTGAGCCATTTTTTCCTTTTTGTAATGAAAGCGTAAACAAAAATGATGAATAAATAGCTTGCAAACGATGCCCTTGATAAGGCAAATACGATTGAGCAAAGGGAACAAACAAAAGCTACAATCAGAAACTGATTCAGTTTCAGCTTTTGGGTATTGGTTGTAATTAGTGCAAGTATGGCTGAGATACTTACTAATGTTCCTGCTGCATGATCTAATGGGTTAGCAAAAAAACTGGCGAATCTTTTTGGGCCATCATTTTCTGCTTCAAATGTCCAATTTAATCCGTGATGCCCCGATGGTTCTTGGTTAAAAAAGTAGAACATATAATCAGCATAACCAGTAAAGGTTTGAAAATGGGTATAGCTAACGGCCTCAACTAATACTATGACTGCTGCTGGAATAGCAATCAGACACATATAATTAAAGCTTTTTGAAAGATTGATTTTTGATAAATCAAAAAAACGTCCAGTAAAATAAATAAACGTAAAAAAGGAAACGCTTTTTAGGGCAATAAGTTTGTCTTTAAAACCATACTCACCCAATGGCAATACAACATATAATAGAATATACCCTAAGTATGCAATGTATAACCAGTCAATGGGATAAAGCCTTGGTTTTTTTTTTAATAGAAAGTAAAACAGAAACCAACGTGATTAAGATAACAATCTCTTTAAATGATTGTAGATAGGGAACCCAAGCTTTTAGGTTATATAATGTGGTAACAGATAAAGCAGTAATATAAATAGGGAGACCAAAAATGATAAAAATCAATATCCCATCAATTTTCCCATTGCGTATTTTAAATACAGCAACAAGAAAAACTACAATATATATAAATAGAAATACAAACATTATTTTTTCCAGGACTCATACATGCCATTATCTATTTCATAGGCATCCCATTCCATCCTTTTTCTTTTCGGCTGTTTTTTGGCCCACTCCCACATGGCGGTTAAGCCCTCTTTTAAACTGGTACTGTCTTTATAGCCTAAAATAGCAATAGCTTTTTCATGCGTGGAATAGGCGTTTTGTACTTCATGACGCTGTTCCAGAAATTGAATTTGTGCATCAGCACCAATCACTTCTTTTAAAGTTTGGGCTGCGGTTAAAACAGATATTTCAGTATCGCTTCCAATATTAATAATTTGTTTTGAAGCAGCAGGCAATACAGTAGCATTCCATAGTGGTTCCAAACAGTCCTCTAAATAACTAAAAGCCCTTTTCTGACTTCCGTCTCCAAATATGGAAAATGCCTGTTGATTGATGTGTTGGTACATCCAAATGCCTAAAACATTTCTGTATTTATCCCAAATGTTTTGGTTCTGGCCATATACATTGTGAGGTCTTAAAATGCACCAGTCTAATCCATGTTGCTCACCCGCAATTTGAATGTCCATCTCACAAGCATATTTGGCTACACCATATGGGTCTGCAGGTTGAGGAACAGCTATTTCCCTAAATGGAGCCGGGCTATGTCCGTAAACAGCCATACTAGAAGTAAATACCAATCTCTTTACTTGATATTTAATACATGCATTAACAATATTGGCTGTTGCAACAAGGTTATTGGTGTAGTTGAATTTTCTGATAAAGGGGCTTAAGCCCTCTGCGGCATAAGCGGCAAAATGCAAAACATAGTAAATCTGGTGTTCTTGAAAGATTTGATCCAAGTTTTCGGTTGCTACATCTGCTTGAATAAAAAGAATCCCCTCAGGTACGTTTTCAATATAGCCACCACTTAAATTGTCTATTCCTACAACTTGGTAGTCTTTTTGGTTGGAGACTATCCATTCGGCCATTCTAGAACCAATCATTCCTGCAACACCTGTAATGAGCACCGTTTTCTTCATACAATTGGGTCGTTGATAATAGAGCCTTTTAATCCATCTTGAACGGCTCTTACAACTGTTTTAATCTTTGTAAATCTTCTACGAGCCGCAAAATACCCTAAAATGAGGGAAATGTAAAAAATATTGGATAGGATCACAGTGGGTGCATGGAACCAATTTGTATACTTTTTCAAGATCCAGATTCTATTTCTTTGGTTCAAATAATGCACTATTGGGTTCACAAAACCTTCTTTTCCCTTGGTTTTGCTTTTATTTGACATTCCTGCTATATGGTAAATGACCGCATCAGGATGATACACCAATTTAAAACCCAAAGCTTTTATCCTAAATGAAAGGTCTACATCTTCACTATAAATAAACATATTCTGAGCAAGCAAACCCGTCTTACGCAAAATGGCATTACGGGTTAAAAAAGCACAACCAGTGACCCAATCCACTTCTTTAATTTGTAAATGAGACGCATCAGGTAGCTTATTAAAACCCTTTGTATATAAAAACCCAAACCATTTACTATAATAAGAACCGCCATTCCAGAGTACAGACCTGTTATGATTAAATTGAATCCTTGGTTGTATAATACCAACACTGGGTTGGTTTTCCATATAATTAATAAGCACACTTAAAAAATCGGGTTCTACAAATGTGTCATTATTTAGCATCATGGAATAGTCATATCCTTGGTTCAAGGAATACTCAAATCCCAAATTATTGCCACCTGTAAATCCTTGATTGGTGGCTGACTTAATTAAGACAATCTCTGGATGCAATTGCAAAAGCCTATCTCCCGAACCATCTACAGATCCATTATCAACAACAACAATAGTATGCGAAACATAGTCAATGGACTTTAACGATACAATACAGTCGTTTGTGACCTCAAAACTATTCCAGTTTACCAGTATGATGGCAACAGTTGGTTGCATAAAATAATATAGTTTAAGACTTATTGCCTCTATAGGATGCAATAAGTTCTTGGTCAGTTAGTAGATAATTGGGTTCTTTTTTTCCAAGAAAAAATAGCCCACATGCGGCATCAAAACTCCCTATATTTTGGTTGAGCAAATAATCAAAATATTTGAGCCAAAAACTAGCAAAGCTTCCCAAATAACTCAAAGCTTTATCTGTTTTTTTATTAGGTGAAAAGCTGGTTATAAAATACAAGAGAGACCAGGCCATCATAGATCCAGCACCCGCTACAAGGCCTGATTTTTCTTCTTTGAAATGCCTAAACAGCCTCCTATGTCCCAAAGCTGTAAATCGATGAAAATCAAATTTGCCTCCATGAACCTGCTGCATGAATGGGGTTTCTGCATATACCAAACCGCCGGGTTTTAAAACGCGATTAATTTCAGACACACATAGAAATGGATCTAAAACATGTTCCA
>CAIZMD010000163.1 GCA_903933995.1 uncultured Bacteroidota bacterium | reverse complement strand
GCTCAGTACCGCAAACGCTGTTATAGCTTTGCTTTGGACTATGCTAGTAAACATCCTGATCAAGACAAATACCAATTTCTACCCATTAATTTAGGAGACAATGTAAACTCTCCATTTGCTGAATATTATCCCAATGTTACCGTAACGGATAGCTTGCTGATTTATACCCGTGCAGGTGATCACCAGCGAGAAGATTTTATGGAAAGCAAATTTGATGGACGCAGATTTGGTATGTCTGAACCCATTAAAGGAGATATCAATATAGAACCCAAAAAGGGCGCTATTACTGCCTCACAGGATGGAGAATGGATTTTATTTGCTGGTCAATTCTCAGGACAGGGATTTGGAAATTATGATATTTATAAATCGGTGTATACCCCAACGGGATGGAGTGAACCAGAAAATTTGGGTAAAAATATCAACACAGAATTTTGGGAAAGTTCTCCCAGTTTGAGTCCTGATAATCGGGTATTATTTTTTAGTAGTAATAGACCAGGTGGCTACGGAGGCAAGGACTTGTATATTAGCTATCGCGGCAGCGACGGAAAATGGTCTGCGGCCCAGAACCTAGGCCCAGACATTAATACAGCTGGTGATGAACTAGCACCTTTTATACATCCCGATAATCAAACCGTCTATTATACTTCAGATGGATTAACCGGATACGGTGGTTCTGATTTGTATTTATTGCGCAAAAATGCGGCAGGTGAATGGGGCAAACCTGAGAACCTAGGTTATCCCATTAATACCATAGAAAATGAAGGCAGTTTGGCCGTATCGGCCGATGGTCTAAAAGCATATTATGCCTCTGACAGATCTGATAGCAGGGGTGATCTTGACCTCTATCAATTTGACATGCGTCCAGATATTAGACCCTTTAGAACCATTTATGTAAAGGGTGTTGTAACGGATCAAAAAAATGGAAAAGGCATTCCATCAACGGTTGAATTAACAGACAATGAAAGCAATTTGGCGTTGATGAAAATTCAAACAGATGAAAAGGGCGAATACCTGATTACATTGCCATTGGGCAAGGATTATACATTCACCGTGAATAGAAAAGGTTATCTCTTCTATAGTGAAGTGTTTGCCATGAAACAGAAAGAAGCAGACAGTGTGTACACCAAAAATATTGCGCTTCAACCCGTATTGCTCAATGCTAGTTTTGTGTTCAACAATATACTATTTGCAAACAATAGTTTTGAACTACCAAAGACTGGTTTAATTGAACTAGAAAAACTCTTTCAAATCTTGCAAGAAAATCCATCACTCAAATTGCAGATTGGTGGGCATACCGATAATACAGGTAGACCAGAAGACAATGAAAAACTGTCTACCAATAGGGCCAAGTCTATTGTGGAATGGCTTACCAGCAAATGCATTGAAAGCAATAGACTTAGCTTTAAAGGCTTTGCTGCTACCAAACCCATTGCAGACAATACTTCTGAAGCGGGAAGGGCTAAAAACAGAAGAACAGAATTTACCATTACCGGTTTATAGCCTAAGTAAAATCATTTTGGTTGCTACTAAAATGATTTTGCTTTTTTGTTGACTCCAAGCCAGTTTTATGCTGCACTTTTCCGTTATGGAGAATGCAATGTATTATAGACTGGCCCTGACCATGGTACCTGGTATTAGTTCAAAATTGGCAAATGCTTTGATTGAATTATTTGGTGACGCAGAAGCCGTTTTCAAAACAGATACCAAAGACTTTGATCCAGAACTTGGGATTACTGAAACGCAAATTTTAGCCATCCAATCTTTTTTACCCAATGAGGCCATAGATAAAGAATTGGCTTTCTTGGAAAAGCATCAGATCAAGGCTTTATTTATCAAAGACAAGGACTATCCGCAAAGACTCTTACATATTGATGATCCACCCCTTCTCCTATTTTCACAAGGACCGGCTAACCTGAATGCAAAAAGAATCATCAGTGTGGTGGGCACCAGAAACAATAGTGAATATGGCAAACAGGTTACTGAAAAAATCATTCGTGAATTACCCCATGAAGACTTACTCATCATTAGTGGACTAGCTTTGGGAATAGACGGCATCGCCCACCGGGCAGCTTTGACCAATGGT
>CAIZMD010000162.1 GCA_903933995.1 uncultured Bacteroidota bacterium | reverse complement strand
CTCACCTTTTTCACCAAAAACATAAAGTGCCGTTTCTTTTTCTAAGGTAATGCCAGATTCATCAATTTGACCATTGACATCTTGAATAGCTTTTAAATTTAAGCCCATTGTCTGGGCCATAAACTGATACACAGGTATTCTTTTAGAAAGACCAAAATCATGTTTGTCATTTGGTAAATGTGCATTGCTCACCGAGGTTTTTGAGCCATACCAATCATAGACTTTTTGTAAATAAGGAAAATCGTGTTCGGGCATTTTATCTGTCCAATCTCCTCCATCACTCACCACCAACTGTGGCCTAGGAGCCGCCATAGCAGCTATTTCTACATTATTGGTGCCACTGCCACAAGCGTGAATGGGCATGCCACTTTCACAGGGGCAACCTCCATAGAAATATGAACTCAAAGAGACTACAGGGGCACTGGCTTTAATCCTATCATCAATGGCCGTCATCAATACTGTATGGCTTCCTGCACCAGATCCACCAGTCATGGCTACGCGATTAGGGTCTGCATCTTTTAAAGACAAGAGATAATCCAAAATGCGTATTGAACCAAGCGCTTGAATAGTCATGGACAAACTTTTTCGATGGTTCTCAAAGGCAAATTGCAAAGTAGATTCACCCCAAGCAAATAAATCATAGGAGAATGCCATAGCACCCATTTTGGCCAAGGCCGCACAGCGGTATTGACAGTCTGGTCTATAGCGTTGTTTTTCCCAGTGTCCATCTGGATTAAGAATCAGGGGAATCTTTCCCTTGTATTGCAAGGGTTTGTATAAAGAACCATTGATATAGACACCAGGCAAAATTTCAATGGCAATATTTTCTACGGTATATCCATTGAACACTCTTTTAGCTGTGATAATGGGTGCCGTTCCTGGCGATGCTGGTAGGGGTGATAATTGCAAGGCTTTTAAAAGTGCCGGTTTAAGTGAGTCCTTTCTTTTTTCCCATTCGGATTTACCTGCATATTGGCTAGCAATTCTATCCATTTCTGCCCAACCCTCTTCTATATTCCAGCGATAATATTCATACATGCTGAGCTTGTATTGTTTGTCTTTTTCCTTTTTTACTTTTAAGTCTAAGGGCTTTAATACATTGTCCATGGTAGTTTCCACGTCTTGCCTAAATCGCCAATCGGCATAATTGACCCATTTGCCCTGTACCAAGGAATCAGCGTATTTGATCTTGACACCATAACGCTTTTCAATACTGGTTAGCACTTCCTTTAAAGGACGTTTATAACTTTCATCAGAATTTTGTTGGGCTTTGACTTGCGTTGAACCCAACAAATAAAAAATTAAAAAGAAAGAATATTTTATTGCTGCCATCATGGTTGTTTCACTTTAAAATGATAGGCTCCAGAACCAATAGATATTATAATTTTCTCTGCTGTTCTTTCTATTATTTTAAGATCAGGTAATTGGGTTAATGATTTGTCAGATTCTAATACCAAGTCTTTTAAATTGGCTGGTATTTCTACTATGGCCCTAGTATTGGCAGGTATTTGAAGATTTAATTCAAAGCCAGTTGTTTTTTTCCAATCAGTTTGAATTAAACCTTGGATGGATTGATAATTTACAGTGGCTTGTTTTAAGTCTCCAACAATTTGTGGCCTTATTAATATATGTTGAAATCCAATTCCATCTGAGGTTTGATTAATCCCTCCTAATCCTTCGTAAAACCATTCCATTAAGTGTCCTAGCATAAAATGGTTATTGGAAACATTGGGTAATGCCTGCCAACTCTCTGTCAAGGCTGTTGCACCATGGGCTAATTGATAACCGTAACCTGGTACATCATTTCTGTTGTTCATGGCAAAAATCAAATCGCTTCTACCTGCCTGACCCAATACTTTCAATAAATACCGATACCCAATATCTCCCGCTGTTAGAGCATAATTTCTATTTGTCAAATCTTTTACCAAATTATTCAAAACGGCTTGCCTATTAGCAGGCTCTACCAGATTCATATATAGGGCCATGGCATTGGCAGTTTGACTACCAGTTGCATATTGACCAGTAGCTTCATTGAAATAAGCTTGGTTAAATACTTTTTTTACTGCTGCCCCTAAAACCTGATAACGGTCTTGGTCTGCAGTCTTTCCAAGTACTTGGGCAATCTTTGTCATGATGTCTAAGTCATGATAATACATGGCTGTTGCCGTTACACCTTTGGGAGTTAATTGCGATTCACCAGGAGGTTTGGGCCCTAGGTCATACCAATCTCCCAACCCATGAGATAAAATATGCTGATTTGATTTTCTATCTAAATACGCTAAATAACGTTGCATCATCTCATAACTTTCTTCCAACACTTGTTTGTCTCCATACCACAGATACAAATACCAGGGTAATAAAACAGCATTACTTCCCCATTCTGGAGAATCCCTAAATCCTTTTTCAAATTGAACATATTCTGGGGCAATATCAGGAATCAAGCCATCTGCTGTTTGAGCCACTTGCATATCTCTGACAATTTTTCTGCAAAGGCTTGCTATATCATATTCAAACTTTACAGAAGCGCCTACCAAATGTGCTTCTTCCAACCAACCCAATTTTTCACGATGAGGACAATCTGTAAATACACTGGCCATATTGCTTTTAATAGCCCAGTCTATGAGTTGATTGGTTTGATTAAAAAGGGGATTGGAACTTGTAAAGCTACCAACAGATTTGGCCGCATTACTAGTATGCAATCCTTTTAATTCCAATACAACAGGCAGGTGCCGAGTATTGGGTTCTCCAGGCTGAACCGCGCGTTGAATTTGTACATATCTAAATCCATAATAAGTAAACTTAGGTTGCCAACTTTCAATGCCATCCCCCTTTAAAACATAGGTATAATAGCTTGGGCTTCCTGTTGCTTTTTGATTGATGGTTCCGTTTTCATTTATCAACTCTGCCGTAAACATTTTAAGGGTATCTCCTTTTTTCCCTTGCACCCGAATCATGGGAATCCCACTCATATTTTGACCAAGGTCATAGACCAAGGATTGATTCCCCAAGGACCTAACTGATTGGGTTGAAAAGATTTTCATGATTTTCAGTGGTTCTGCCATTTGAGCTTCCAATGCAGGCCCATTAGTCAGTTGCACTGTTATCCAATGACCGTCATTAAACCCGGGTTGATTCCAACCCCTTTGTTCCAAATTGGCATCATAGTCTTCTCCCCCATAAATACTACTAAAGTAAGTGGGTGACGCATCGGTTTTCCAAGTAGCATCCGAAACAATATTTTCCATGGTTCCATCTGCGTAAACAATTGCTAATCGGCAAATCATTTTGGGATAGCCATAAGCTCCAGTTAATTTCCTAAACCGTTCCCGAGGTTGATAATAAAAACCATTACCTAATTCTGCACCTAAACAATTCTCACCGTTTTTCAAAATCCGGGTTAGGTCAAAACCAACATAGAGTGCGTGCTTACTATATTGTGTCCAACCTGGATCTAAGAAATGGTCACCAATTTTTTGGCCATTCAAACTCATCTCAAAATGTCCTAGACCAGAAACAAAAAGGGTTGCTTCTTTTACTTTCTTAGTTAATGCAAAAGACTTTCTAAATAGGGGTAAAACGTCTTTCCCTGGACCCCATTCCTTTTTCCCATTTCCATGCAAGGCAGGAATAATCTTGGAGGAATCTGGTAAGATCTCATAAGCCATCCATTGTGCATTTTTCCAATCTTCTTTTTGTAGAAGCCCCATTCTCCAGCTTGCAATGGCAGACCAGGGACTGGTATTGCCTTTGTTGTCTTTGACCTGAACCTTCCAATAATATTTTTTTGCAGCTAATAAAAATTTACCAGCATAAGAAACCTGTATGGATTGGCTTGAATTTACCCAACCCGATTGCCAAACATTTCCCTGATGCTTTACCAAGGCCAAGCTATCATCCGATACCAAAATCTGGTATGCCTTTTGTAAAACTGATCTTTGATTTGAAGCCAATTTCCAAAATAACATTGGCTTAGTCTGATTTACGCCTATGGGATTTTGTAAATAAGCACATCTAAGTTCTTGTACTTTTAGCTGTTGGCTTTGGGCAATTTGTACCAGCAATATCAAACAGGATCCTATCAACAATTTTTTCATAGACCATAATTATACTTCAGTGCTTATAGGAAACATTTCAAAGCTTTTCTACAATTTTAAATCTCTGTCTAATACATATTGGACACCTTTTGTAGTAGCAAAATTGACTTGTTTATTCCCAAATAGCAATTTACAATCAGCACCCGCTTTAGATAGAATGATTAGTTTTTCTAATACGCCTTCTTTCCAAATAATGGAAACTTCAAAACCACCCCTAGCAACCAATCCGCTAATACTTCCTGAAGACAATAGCTTTGGTAATGCAGGTAAAATTTCTAAATAACCTTGATGACTTTGCAACAACATTTCTGCAATCCCTGCGGCACCTCCAAAATTGCCGTCAATCTGAAAAGGAGGGTGTGCGTCAAATAAATTTTTATACACACCACCTTTTTCACCCGTTCCAAATTCTTCCTCCGCACTACTCAATAATTTACTTGCCATCATCAAAGTGTGATCACCATCTTTGAACCTAGCCCAAAGATTGGTTTTCCATGCCAAACTCCATCCTGTACCTTCATCCCCCCGATAGCGTAAAGACTGTCTAGCTGCTTTCATCATGGCAGAGTCTTTCCAAACAATATCAGTACCTGGAAATACTCCCCACAAATGGGATACATGTCTATGTTTATTGGCGGTATCGTCTTTGTCTTGTAACCATTCTTGTAGCTGTCCGTATTTACCAATAGTATTGGGAGCAATTTCCCCAGACTGTTTGGTCAACAATTGTTGAAAATCTGAATCCACTCCAAGTATTTTGGCAGCAGCTACTGTATTCTTGTACAATTCCCGAATGATTTGGTGATCCATAGTAGGACCAGCTACCAATCCTCCGTTTTCAGGTGAATTAGAGGGGCTACTGATTAGTTTGCCAGATACGGGATCCCTACTTAAAAACTGGGTAAAAAAGGAGGATGCCGATTTTAAAATGGGGTAATTCTGTTTTAAAAAAGCTTTATCCTGAGTAAAAAGATAATGTTCCCAAATATGCAAACAGAGCCAAGCCCCACCCGTAACCCAAATACCATGATTGGCCGCATTAATGGGTGCTGTTCCCCTCCACAAATCGGTATTGTGGTGCAATACCCATCCTTCAGCGCCATAATGGGCCTGAGCTGTTGCTTTGCCTGTTTGAGACAACTCTTGAATGGCGTTAAATAAAGGAGCCGTACTCTCTGACAAATTCAATAATTCTGCTGGCCAATAATTCATTTGCAGATTGATATTGCTGGTATACTTACTTCCCCATGGTGGATTTAACTGGTTATTCCAAATACCTTGCAAATTGGCTGGATGTTTGGAATTTACCCTTGAACTTGCCAACATGAGATACCTACCAAATTGCAAATACATGGCAAAAAATTGGGGATCTTTTTCTGGTGTGAAAGCTTTGATTCTTTGGTCAGTTGGAATGCTAGTATTATCCTTGCCAAAACTGATTTGCAAACGCTGATACAATTGCTGATAGTCCTTTGTATGTTGCTTTGCTAATGCGTCAAAGCTATGGTTATTCAAGCCTGATAACAACTGCGAGCAAATGCCAGCAGGATTACCTGAAACATCTTGGTAATTTTTATAACTAGAGGCGGCTACCAAATAAAATACCGCTTCGTCTGCCCCATCCAAT
Organism: uncultured Bacteroidota bacterium; assembly: GCA_903933995.1. Lineage (GTDB taxonomy): Bacteria > Bacteroidota > Bacteroidia > Chitinophagales > Chitinophagaceae > Sediminibacterium. The sequence continues at coordinate 664 of CAIZMD010000162.1, read as the reverse complement.
TCAATTCGGTTATTAAACACTTGCAGTTTGCCATGTAAAGCCTTCACTCGTAAATAGGCTACCCCTTTTAAAACCCCATAATTTTGTTGAATAAAAATACCAATGGTGAAAGGATCAATCTTTTTCAATTGGTATTGTTGGTGAATGGTTCCCAGTTTTGCTATCAGGCTAATTTTACCTGATTGATTAGCTATAAATCTGGTGATGATGGCGTCTTTTGGTGCTGAAGCTATGTAATCACGTTGATACAATACTCCATTTGATTCATATTCAGTGTGGGCTATTGCGGTACTAATATCTAATGATCTTTTATAATTGCTGATGGATTGAGGACCTTTCATAGAAAAATACAGATCGCCAAAAGGCTGATAAGTAGCTTGGTACTGGGGTACCGTAGGTGGCGCTTTGTGTTGAACATAATACTTCCACACTAATGGCAGTTCTAGTCCCTGATCTGGACTTTGATCTATTGGATATACTACAAAAATTTTTCTGTCTTCTTTGAGGCCAATAAAACCACCCTTGTCATAAAAATTCAAAACCTGAATAGCCAGCGTATTTTCACCCGCTTGTAATAAGTTAGGATCAATGGTATAGGATCTTTTATTGGTGGTGCTTTCTGTTGAACCCACCAATTTTCCATTCACATAAGTAAAGTCTAGAT
>CAIZMD010000161.1 GCA_903933995.1 uncultured Bacteroidota bacterium | reverse complement strand
TTTATTGTTGTTACAAGTAAAGAAGTGACCCATAAACGCCTGGGTAATATCAAGGAATTGCAACATGAAGCCTTAACCATTTCAAGAATTAAACGTGCTGGCATTGAAATGGTTGCCCATGGCAATGTATTGCTTCAACTTGGCGATACCATAACTGTTGTTGGAACAGAAGATAGTGTAAATGAATTCACCAGTCTGGTTGGTAATTCATTAAAAAGACTAGAAGCACCAGATTTGGGACCCATTTTTATAGGCATTGTATTTGGAATTATTCTAGGTAGCATTCCTTTTCAGATACCCAATATTCCTGTTTCTGTAAAAATAGGCATGGCTGGTGGTCCTTTAATTGTGGCTTTGTTTCTAAGTAGGTTTGGAAACTCTTTATACTTAAACAACTATACAACCAACAGTGCCAACCTCATGATAAGAGAACTTGGCATTGCACTATTCTTAGCCAGTGTGGGCCTAAGCAGTGGACATAATCTAGCTGGTGCATTTGCCGATGGCAGTGGTTATCGTTGGATTGGCATGGGCATTACCATTACCATGGTTCCCCTTTTATTAGTGGGATTGTTTGCAAAAAAATTCTTGAAGAAAACCTATTTTGAAATTTGTGGACTATTGGCGGGTGCTTGTACAGATCCCCCAGCTTTGGCATTTGCACTTAAAATGGCAGGCAATGATATTCCATCTGCTACTTATGCTACAGTCTATCCATTGACCATGATTATGCGCATTCTGGCAGCCCAACTATTGATATTGTTTTTTGCCTAAGGATGTTAAATATCTATTCCATGAAAACCTTTTTGAAAGGAGTAAGTCATTTAATGATATCCCATCTACTCCTGTTTTTATTATCATTTCATAGTTTAGCTCAGACAAAAACAGTGAATAATGTATCACAAAGCTGGACTAGTTTAAATAGCATTATCAGATTCAATAAACATTGGGGAATTGTTGCAGACGCACACTTGAGAAGAACCATTTTTTTGGCAGACCCCAATTTTTATTTTTTGAGAACAGGTGTACAATATTGGGTGAATGATCATTTAACAATAACAGCTGGTATTGGGAAAATGTGGGTTGCCCCCACTACACCCAATTGGGAACATTTTAGCGTAGAAAATAGAATCTATCAACAAGCGCTTTTGACCAATAAATTGGGCAAAATTGGAATGCTTCAAAGAATTAGAAATGAACAGCGTTGGATAGAGAAAATTACCAATGACCAATTTACTGGAGACTATAAATTCAGCAATAGGATTAGGTATTTATTGGCATTCAATATTCCCCTTTTTAAAAACCCACTATACCCATCCTTGAGTGTATCAGATGAATTGATGATTCAATTTGGAAAAGAAATTGTGTACAATACTTTTGATCAAAACAGATTATTTCTAGGCATTAGACAGCCATTGTCAAAAAATCTCAATTTTGATTTTGGTTATATGCTTGGGTACCAACAAAAGGCAAGTGGCTACCAGTATGATAGAATCCATACCCTTCGTTGTTTCTTTTATTACGCTCCTGATCTAAGAAAAAAGAAAACTTAGATTACTACTCCTGCAAACTTCTTCGGATGCCTAATTCAACCCC
>CAIZMD010000160.1 GCA_903933995.1 uncultured Bacteroidota bacterium | reverse complement strand
CCCCAACTTATCCCTCACTTACACAGTTTATAAAACAGTCCCAAATTCTACCCTTTTTATTCCAATTCGAAAATAAAAATTCAAATAGTCAGTCCAATTTTCACTCCTCACTCTTCACTCTTCACTTTCTTTCACTCTTCACTTTCTTTCACTCTTCACTCTTCACTCTTCACTCTTCACTCTTCACTAATTCCTTATTGGTCTTCCCGTTTTCAACACCGCTTGAATCCTTTCCAAAGACTTTTTCTCTCCGCATAAGCTCAAGAAAGCTTCTCTTTCAAGGTCAAGTAAGTATTGCTCTGAAACCAGGCTTTGCTCGCTCAAATCGCCACCGCATAAAACATAGGCTAATTTGCGCGCTACTAATGCATCGTGGTCTGTTGCATAACCACCACGCCACATACCATTGATTCCCGCAAGCATGGCGCCAAGACCCGCTTTACCCATTACTTTCACGTCAGTTCTTTGGGTAGGCATGGTATAACCTTGGTCATAAATTTCAATCACTGATTTTTTGGCTTCTGCAATTCTGCGGCCAATATTCATGACTAGTTCATCTTGCCCCTTGCGCAAAATGCCCATATCAAATCCTTCCTTGGCAGAAGTGGCCACTTTAGCGGTAGCAATAGAAAAGAACCTGTTTTTTAAAGTCACGGTTTCTGGTTCGTCCTCGTGTAATTCATCGCCCGCGCGCATAGCAAATTCCTTGGTTCCTCCACCGCCGGGTATAAGACCAACGCCCAATTCTACCAAACCAATATAAGTTTCTGCAGCGGCACATACCTTGTCTGCGTGTAGGTTCATTTCACAACCACCACCAAGGGTTAAACCATGTGGTGCAGTAACCACTGGAATGCTTGAATAGCGCAAACGCATCATGCTATTTTGGAACATTCTAATGGCCATATCCAGTTCATCATATTCTTGCTCAATGGCCAACATAAAGATCATACCCACATTGGCACCAGCACTAAAATTGGCGCCTTCATTGGCAATAACTAAGCCCTTGAACTTTTCTTCGGCAATGCCGATGGCTTTATTCAAACCCTCTAACACTTCACCACCAATACTATTCATTTTGGTGCTCCATTCAAAACCAGCTACACCATCTCCAATATCATACATTTTGCAAGCAGAGTTTTTCCAAACCAACTTGTCTGAATGGTTGTTCAAAATCAGGAATGCTTCTCCACCAGGCATGGCCAAATAAGACTTGCTGGCAAGATCGTAATACATTCTTTTTCCGTCTGCTACTTTAAAGAAGGTTTGGGCACCCGTGGCTAGCATTTCTTCTACCCATGCTGCAACAGCATAACCAGCCGTTTTCATGGCAGTTACAGTCTTAGCAACACCAACAGTATCCCAGCTTTCAAATGCGCCTATTTCCCATCCAAAACCCGCTTTCATGGCATCGTCCAGTCTATAGGTCTCATCACTGATTTCTGGAATGCGGTGTGAGATATAAGAGAACAAAGAAAAATGAAATGCCCTGTAAAATTCTCCTGCTTTATCAGGAGCAGCGCTCAACATTTTGATGCGTTGCTTAAGATCTTCTATTGGCTTTGCAGCTTCAATGCTGGCAAATTTGGGTTTGTTCCTTGGACCATATTCCATGGTGCTCAGGTTCAAAGTCAGGATCTCTTTTCCTGCTTCAGACTTGGTCTTTTTGAAAAATCCTTGACCGGTTTTATCGCCCAGCCAATTATTGGCTACTACTTTATCTAACCATTCTGGTATTTGAAAAATGGCTTTTGCTTCATCTGTTGGGCAATTATCGGCCACGCCCTTGGCTACTTTAACCAAGGTATCAATCCCTACAACATCTGCTGTTCTAAATGTGGCAGATTTGGGTCTACCAATGATGGGGCCTGTAAGTGCATCAACTTCGTCAATGCTTAGACCCAATTTGTTCATGATATGGAAAATGCTCATGATGCTAAATACCCCAACCCTGTTGGCAATAAATGCAGGCGTATCCTTACAAAGCACCGTGGTCTTACCCAAAAACAAATCGCCATACAGCATTAAGAAATCCACTATTTCAGGATCAGTATAAGGTGTTGGAATAATTTCTAATAAGCGCAAATATCTTGGAGGATTAAAGAAATGTGTTCCACAAAAATGCTTTTTAAAATCTTCTGATCTTCCTTCTGCCATTAAGTGAATAGGAATACCAGAAGTATTGGAGCTAACCAGTGTGCCTGGTTTTCTAAATTGCTCAACCTGTGTATAAATCAATTGTTTGATGTCAAGCCTTTCTACTACTACTTCAATGATCCAATCCACCGTAGCAATATCTTTCATATTGTCTGTAAAATTGCCTGTACGGATTTTCTTAACTACCTCTTTATTATATACAGGAGAGGGATTGCTTTTAATGGCTGCAGTTAATG
>CAIZMD010000159.1 GCA_903933995.1 uncultured Bacteroidota bacterium | reverse complement strand
GTATCCAAATGGTTTCCTGGAGGACATTTGGAGTTTTATACTGCCAGAAAATATGGCATGAATCTAATTGGGGTAGGGGCATTAACAGACTTACACAAATTTGCTTGGTTAAACCATCAAAGACCTGGTTTGAATATAGGGGATGACGCTTATTGTATTGTGCCATCTAACCTGCCAATGGATGTTGCAGCCGAATATGGCCGCTATTTTACCAGCATTGAAAAACCAGTTCAGATAAATCAAGTAAGAAACCAAGGCATTGTAAGATATTTCTGGGTATACCGATTAAAGGATTGCAAATTGCTACCAACAGACCCTTTGCCAATTAAGGTTAAATAAACTTATTCCTTTTTTGCAGGAATACTATCTGCCGGTGCTTTGAATTCAATCTCTTCTTGTTTGTTGCCAAATAACTTGTCAAAATCTCTTCTATAAGAAATACTAACCCCTTGACGGTTTCTTCTTCCAAATGTAGAACCGCTAATATCTAGACTATTCTTGGTAAATACAATGGCACGAAGTTTCTTATCCTTGGTAAGAATAAACTCAATATTAAAATCGGGCAACCATTGAAAATTTCCATTCTGTATGGCAGAAGTATTGCTCACATTAAAGTCCAAATCACTACCCAGTGTTACTACAATATTGTTATTGGCAAAAGCATAACCCAATTTCATATTCACCCTAGTTCTATCAAGGCTATTGCTATTGGCAGTAACACCACTATTGACGTCTAATAAAGAGTTACTGCTATAGATAGAAGCACCTACGTCAAAACGCAAACTCTTGTCTCCAGTAATCTTATAAAGGATATTGGAAACCGCTTTATTAATTTCCTTGGTAAGCATTTGTGAAATAGTATTCACCCCAAGGGAATAAGGGTTGGTTGCGGTACTATTGTTGTTTCCAGTTGGTGCAAAAGAACCCAGAACAATTAAGAAAGAAACCTGCTTTAATATTTCATTATCGTCTTTTTCAATCCTGCTTAAAAAAGCGGCAAATTCATTATCCGTTTTAACTGGGCTGCCCTGAGGGAATTCTAGTTTGAATTTGATACTAGGAAGACTCAGTTTCTCTCTTAACTGTGCAATCACATAAACGTCACCGCGATAAGCTTTTACGGCTCCACTGAAATTATTATTACCCACCAAATCACTCATACTCACGCGTTCTGCTGTGTATTGTGCGTCTATATGTAAGTCTGCTTTATATGGATCTCCATTCCATTCAATATAGTTGCCAACATCATTTAATAAGACAAATGGTTTACGAATAAATGATTGGAAATTAAAGTCATAACTACCACGGTCAATATTATAGCGTCCTCTGATGGTCAAGGGGTCAATAGTACCTGCATGAATTCTTAATCTGCCATTTCCTACTGCTTTGATTACGTCACCAGAAAGGTCATCTAAAATCACATCAATAGCTACTTTGTTATTGGCTGTTAAGTCTAAGTCTACAGCAAGGTTGAAATTGCTATTAGACTTTACGGCTTCCATTTCTTTGCCGTATTGTTTGAACACAATAAAATCGGCTTGACCACTTTCCTTGCTGGTACTATTGGGAAGTATGATATGAGAACTATCGTTTGCTTCTGCCACAATATTCATTTTGGCATTGTATTCAGGCCCCTTAAAACTCATCTGCGCCTTGCCAATAGCTTTTCCATAAAACTGTTGGTTGTCTTTGAGTTTGGTATCAATCAATAGTAATTTGTTGGTGCTTAAGTCAAAATCAAATACCATGTTTTTGAAACCTTTTTCATAAAGCTTCCCTTTGATAAGACCCTTGTTATTATACTTGTCTCTGATATTGATGTCACCAAAATTAATCCCGTCTTCTTCAAATTTTACTTCTGCAGAATCTATCCAATAATGAACTTGGGTATAATTCACTTTCATACCTGCTTTGCGAAGTTGAATCTTGCCCAATAAGTCTGGTGCATTAGGGTCTCCACTAATGGAGAGATTCCCCTTAGCTCTGCCAGTAAGGTCACTAAAGAGGTCTCCAATAAAACGGTGTAAAATGCTAATCTTACTATCTTCTAATTGAATATCTGTGAGCAAAGGTTTGCCAATACTATCCATTAAGTTATAGCTGCCCTTGGCGGTGAGCCTATAAGTATCATTAGGAGATTGCAGGGTAAATGGAATCTTTCCTGTTTTACTATCATAAGACGCGGTAATTTTTACCAGCCCAATGCTATCTTCATCCAGTCTAAATTGTTCCGTATTCAATTGAGCATCTGCATGGAATTGACCAAAGAAATCACTGAGCACAATATTACCACTGCTGACTCCCTCAATTCTTGGGTTCTTAAAAAACACATGGGTGATGTCGCCTAGAAATACATTTTTTAAATTGACAATCAGGTTATTTGTATTGCCACCATCTTCTTCTTCGGTTTCCACTTTAATTTCTTGGAAGCCCTGTGTTAATAATACATTCTTGGCGTCAATATTATTGTTTCTAATGACTAATTCCCCATTCTTCTCAATAAACCATTTCTTTTCATTCAATACAAAACTGGATGGCTTAAACTGTATCCGAAATCCATTTTGAAAAGTAAAGACATCAGTAAAGATTTCTGCATCGTTTAAAGTATTATCGGCACTAGTCTTAATGGATAGAATGGAATGATCATTCATGGCTGTAAGTTCAACATGCGAATTTGGAAAACGAATGCTATCACTAATATGAATACTACCCACGTCTAATCCTAGTTTCAGGGTATCCATATTCCCCTTTCCTTGTAACAGCGCCCCAGAAACAATATAGTTTTTGTATTTGCCATAGGGAAGGTTAGCCGTAATGCCTAGGTTGTTTTTTCTAGTATCAATAGAACCTTGTACAGAAGCATCATTAAAACCACTTAGGTTTTTATTCAAGAGTTTTAAATAGGGCTCAAAATAAATGGTATTGGCAGTTACTTCAAATACCTGATTCTTAGGTACTGTTTTGGGAGGTTTAATATAAGCAGGGTAGTAGTGGTTCAAAAATGATTGGATACTGGCAGGCAGTTCCATAATGCTAAATTTTCCTACGATGCTGGCATTAAAGTCATTATTGGTAAGGGACAATGATTTTACACTGTCTATATAGGTAGAGCTAAGTTTAAGTGAATCAAAACTAATCTCTGTTCTTTCTCCTTTAATATTGGCGTTTAGAAATTTAGCTGATCCTAAAAAGTTATCAATATTGGTGCCCGTAAAATTAGCATCTAATAAACCGGTGATTTTAATGGCTTCAGGGTAAAGGTTGAGTGCTTTTAAATTGGAATGTACCAGGTCACCCACAATATTATAACTTGGTTGGGCTTTGTTTAAATCAATTTCAATATCGCTGGTAAAATCAAGATTAGGGTCGTCTATTTTTACTTCACCACTAAAGTATTTTTTTTGAAAAGTACCCTTGGTAATGATATTGCTATAAGCGTAATCGTTAAATTCAATGCTATTAATTTTTCCGTCAAGAGTAGTTTTCAATTTATTAATATCAAATCCACTACCATCAATTTTGCCCTTAAAATCTACCAATCCCAATTTGGCATAGTCCAAGAATTTCCCAATCTGAAATCGATTGGTTTCAATGTCACCCGTATAGGTTGCATCTCCCTTCTTAGGAAATTTCATACTAATATTGGTTTTTACAGCCCCAAGTGCGGAGCTCAATAATCCGTCTGTAACAAAATTATTAATAGTGCCCTTGAAATTACCGCGATAAATAATTTTGCCAAGTGCTGCCAAATTTGGAACGGAGATATCTTTTAAAGAGGGAATAATGCCTAAGTCAAAATAATTGGTTTGAATAGTACCATTGCTAAAAATGATATTGGTTGTATTAATATCAGGCAAGCCTTTCATGGATAATTCTCCTACCAAAGTACTTCCTGTTCCGCCCCTAGCAGCAAGATTTTTTACTTGAAAATCTGTAACCGTACCGTTGAAATTACCACTTAGTTCAATGAGTTTGTGTAAGTCACTTAGCTCAGGAGCAAAATATGCTACGTCATCGCTATGCACTTTGGCGTCTTTGAAATTGGCTACCATTGTTACATCCGTCTCATATTCTCCAAAGTCATGATTGAAGTCTCTATACTTCATGGCATAATAAGAACCTAACTTGCTTTTATTGGTTTGCAGATTTAGGTTGCCAAGCTCCATAATTTGGGGAGTAAATCTAAAACGGGCTTGTAATTTTTTTAATTCAAAACCACTTCTGTCTTTTACCGCTAAATCAATATTGGCACGCATGGTGTCTTTTACAAAATGGAATCCATTGATAGTGCCATTTAGTTTGCTAAGACGAATGTGCTCGGGGTCAAACAATTGAATAGGTGATCCTTCATTGGCTTCAATCCAAACCTGACCGTCTTTGAGTTTGATGCGTTGTACATGAACGGCAATATCACCAGCATTAAAATACATGGCCGTATCCTTAAAATTGGGGTCGTATTTTTTTCTCAAGGAATCTGGCCTTAAACCATCCATTTCAAGTAATTTGAAATAAGGCTTTTCTAAGGCTATTTCATTGATTTGAAAAATAGACTTGCTAAAATCCATCCGTTCCACGTCTACTAATACACTGCCTAATTTAAATTCCATTATTTCTCCAATCCATCTGTCATCTTGGATAAAATGAATGTTTTTTAAATCCAGTTTTTTTAAGTCAAGGTCTAATTTGCTGGGAGACTTCTTTTTTGGACCAGGGCTTGCAAAAAAGTTGGCAATAAATTGATAGTTCCAAACGGAATCTTTTCTATTCAATTTAACAGTAGCATCTTCTAGTCCAATGTATTTGAGTACAATTTGGTCCTTGAAAAAAAACCAATCCGTAATCCTCACTTTTATATGACCTGCATAAAGCAAACTATCTTTTTGTTTGTCCCTAATTAATACTCCGTCTAGGTTCATTTTGTTGAACAGGGAAAAACTTACATGGTCTATCTTGATTTCTGTACCAATTTGTTTGGTCAACCGCTCAGTGACCATTCCTACCAACTTATTTTGCACCCACTCCGTTTGAATGGCTACAAATAGCAGCAGCAAGACTGCCAAAAGGCTTAGTAAAGTTCTTCTTGATATGTTGAGGGCTCGCTTCAGAAGCAGGTTGGTTTGGGGTAAAATTAATCAATACCTACTCTTAGGCAAATTCAGTACCAAACTTTCATAAATGCTACCATTGGATGCATTTAATTACAAGAAAGCCTTAATGACTGGGAGAACTCTTTTTCATTTGTTCATTAAAAGCCTGACTATTCCCTTTTGGAATACTCAAGTTCTTCCATTGTTCATTCCGGATCATCCGGCCTATATAGACAATTTGGCCTACATGGTAGGGGTAATGGGCTAATTGTCTCAAGATGGCATCATACACCAATAGCGGTTCTGTTCTGATATAAATGGTTTTTTGAAGATCCTCTGTTTGAAGACCAGCAAGGGTATCTAATAAACAGTTCCAACCTTGGTTCCATATATCTAATGCCGCTTCCTTTGTCCAGATGGGTTGCTCAAATTCTTGGTCCCGATTGCGCCAGGGTTTCTCTCCGTCTTCGGTTAGGAAATTGGTCCAACGGCTTTTCATATTACCATGCATGTGTTGAATGATTAGGGCAATGCTATTGCTCTCAGAACTAGGCATCCAATGCAATTCTTCCTCACTGATTTGCTCTAAAGTTCTATCACCCAATTCTTTGTAATAAAGGAATCGCTTAATACAATCTTTTAAAAATCCTTCCATAATCATTTATTTAAAAGCCAGCTACCGCATCGTCTCCGCGAATATCTGCAGCGGTTTCTTTTTTGCCATCTGACAAAATACGAATGGCTTCGGTTCTTCCAATACCACCCCTGTCTACCAATTTATAACCCATGGCCAACAATTGTTTTTTGGTATTAGCATCAAAATCTTTTTCAATCATTACTACATCTGGTTGCCATTGGTGGTGAAACTTAGGTTTGTTAATGGCATCAGAAGCACTCATGTTAAAGTCAATGATATTTACCAATCCCTGATAAACCGATGTTGGAATAGTAGTACCACCGGGTGTTCCAATAACTACATAGGGCTTTTTGTTTTTCAATACCAGTGTTGGTGTCATGGAACTCAACATTCTTTTGCCTGGGGCGATGGCATTGGCCTCACCACCAATAGCACCATACATATTGGGTACGCCTGGTTTTACACTAAAATCATCCATTTCATTGTTTAATAAAAAGCCAGCTCCTGCCACCACTGTTTTGCTGCCATAGGTATCATTTAGGGTAGTGGTAACGCTAACCATATTACCCGCAGCGTCTACAATACTAATATGGGTAGTCTCTTCACTTTCGTGGATAGCTCCGGCCGTAATGGCAGCACTCACACCTGCTTTGTCCGGACTATAATCGCTCATTCTTTTTGCCAAGTAGGCATCACTTGTTAGGGTTTTTACAGGGACTTTATAAAAATCTGGGTCACCCATATGCTCGGCCCTATCGGCGTAAGCCCTACGTTCTGCTTCAATCATCAACTGCACAGATTTTACAGATTGAAATTTGTATTCACCTACTGGGTATTTTTCAATCATTTTCATCATTTGATTGATCAATAAGCCGCCGCTACTAGGAGGGGCAAAACTGACTATATGATGACCTCTATAATCAAACTCAATGGGGTTTCTGAGTTTGGCCGTATAGTTTTTCAAATCATCCAAGCTAATGATACCATTCCCTTTTTGCATTTCTGCCACCAGTAATTTTGCCGTCTCACCATCATAAAAACCTTTGGCGCCATCTTTTTGAATTCTTTTTAAAGTAGCTGCTAATTCTTTTTGAATCAAAGTATCGCCCACTTTCCACTTGGTTTCTTTAACAAATGCAATGGGTTGGGTATTTTGTTTTTGAAAAATGGCTTTTTCACCATTAAAGCCATTGGCCTGTTTTTCAGTAATGGCAAATCCT
>CAIZMD010000158.1 GCA_903933995.1 uncultured Bacteroidota bacterium | reverse complement strand
TTGGGATCTCCTGTTACAATAGTTATTCCAGATTTTTCAGCAGCTTCTTTTATACCCACTAACACCTCCCAGAACTCTTTCATTGAAAACCCTTCTTCAATGATAAAACCGAGGGATAGGTATTTGGCAGCTGCACCACACATAGCTAAATCATTCACCGTTCCATTGACGGCTAATTCTCCAATATTTCCGCCCGGGAAGAAAATAGGCGAGATCACATAGCTATCTGTACTAAATGCAACAGGGCCATTTAATTCAAGCATGGCACCATCATGCTGTTGGTCTAGTAAATTGTTTTTGAGTAGGTCAAAAACCCCACTTTGCAACAAACGATGGGTTAATAAACCACCACTGCCATGACCCATGGTAATCACGTCAAAATCAAATTTTGGCATGTGGCAGGATAATTGAAAATTGAGTTTCTCTGACAAAGTTCTAAGTTTAAATGTGGGAGCCTGATTCCTCGGGCTGAAAATTATAATGATAATAAGCCGCACAAGCTCCTTCACTGCTGACCATGGGTGCACCCAATGGATGTTCTGGTTTACATTTTGTGCCAAAATTGGGGCATTGTTTGGGCTTTTTTAGCCCCTTCATAATATCGCCACTGATGCATTCTTTGTTTTCTTCTGCAAATGGAATATCTATAAAGAATTTGATTCTGGCATTATGTGCTCTATAAGCTTCATTTACTTCATATCCACTTTGTGGAATGGACCCAATGCCTCTCCATACTCGGTCATTGACAGCAAACACTTTTTGAATAGTGGCTTGGGCCGTTTTGTTCCCCTCTCTTTGAACGCTTCTAGCGTATTGGTTCTCTACTAAGTGTTGCCCCTTCTCTAGTTGTCTTACGGCCATTAAAATACCCTGTAACAAATCAACGGGTTCAAATCCAGTGACAACAATGGGAATCTGATATTTTTCTGCAACAGGATAATATTCATCCATACCCATGATGGTACATACATGTCCGGCAGCAAGAAAAGCGTCAATGGTATTGGCTTCATCACTCAAGATGGCTTCCATAGCTGGTGGTACCAAAACATGTGAGGCAAGAATACTATAGTTGAGAATGCCTTGTTGTGCAGCATGCATCACACTTAAAGCATTGGCTGGGGCCGTGGTTTCAAAACCAACGGCAAAGAATACCACTTCTTTTTCTGGATTTTTTCTGGCAATTTCTACTGCTTCTAAAGGTGAATAAAGTATTCTAACATCTGCACCAATGGCTTTTGCTTCTAGCAAACTTTTCTTACTTCCTGGAACACGGAGCATGTCTCCAAAAGAACATAGAATCACATTGGGTTGCTCAGCCAACCAAACGGCTTCATCAATCACACTTACACTTGTAACACATACTGGACAACCTGGTCCGTGTACCATGGTAATTTTTTCTGGCAATAAATCTAGTAGGCCATTTTTTACTAGGCTATGGGTTTGACCACCACAAATTTCCATCAGTGTCCAAGACTTGGTAGTAATCTTGTGAAGTTCGGCTACATATTCATGTACTAATTCTGGGTCCCTGAATTCGGTTAGAAATTTCATAGCTGGATTTATAAATTTGTTGAATCTGGTGATTCTAATTCCTCTACTTCGCCCATTTGCTTTAGGTAGTTGAAGGTTTTTTTTGCTTCCTCTTCATCTACCACATTAATGGCCACACCCACGTGAACCAATACATAATCTCCAATTTTGGCTTCTGGAACCATGAATAAATTGATTTCTTTCATGATGCCACCAAAAGAAACTTTTCCTTTTCTAAAAGTCTCGTCTAGTTGTTCTGTAATGGCAATGATTTTTCCTGGAATGGCTAAGCACATATTGGTAGATTTAGGATTGTTCCGTTAAATATTTAAAGGATGACTGTTTTTCTAATGCAGGTTCTTTTTGGTAAAATCTGCTATGCCAGGCCAATTGACCAAGTGAAATGCATTCATCATTGGGACTCAATTGTTGGTGAAAAAACAAAGCCCTTTTTTGTTGTAATTGCTCCATGATTAAGTCAGTTAAAACTGCATTCTGAAATACGCCACCACTAAAGGCTAGTTTGTCAATAAAGAAATGGCCACTAATTTTTGCAATGGCTTTGGCCAATGAGTAAAAAAACTTCCAAGCAATGATTTCATTGGGTTCTTTTTGTTGCCAGTCATGCAAAATCTCTTGTATTAATGGACGCCAGTCAATAATGCCATGTGCAATGGGAAGGTGATATGCATCATAGGAAGGATAGGGACATTTGTTGGCCAAAGATTCCAATTGCATGGCAGCCTCCCCTTCAAAGCCTGAAACAGGAACAAGGCCTAGTATACAAGCTACTGCGTCTATCAATCTTCCCATACTACTTGTTTGAACCTCTATGGGTTTTGACAACAACTGTTGGTAAAATTGCCATTCTGTATCTGTAAAATGTTTACGAATATTTTTTTGAGCCAAAGGAAAATCCTTTAAAATACTTAAAGCACTTAATCTAGGTTCCTTATTCATTTTGTTACCCAAAATTTGTGGAAAATAAGCCAAGTGTGCTGCGCGATGTATACTTCCTTGGTCATACAAAAACACTTCACCTCCCCAGACTTGACCATCATGTCCGTAACCCGCTCCATCCCAGATAAAACCTAATACTGGTTCCGAATTATCTAGGAGTTTATTTTCTGCTAATACAGCAGCAAAATGCGCTTCATGGTGTTGGATACTTATGACAGGGCATTGTTTTTGCAGGCCTTTCTTTCTTCCATTTTCAGCAACCTGATAGCCAGGGTGTTGGTCTATTAGAATCTTGGAGGGCTCAAAATTTAAAAGCGCTGAAACTTGTTGTAATGTGTCTTCAAAAGCCAATTGTGATTCTAAGGACTGTTGGTCTCCTAAGAACTGACTTACAAAAATTTGTTCCCCTGTGGCAATGGCAAAACTAGATTTGAGTTCAGCACCCATAGCAAGGATTTTTTGATGGTCTTGCTCAAAATTGATGGGGTAAAAATTAGGAGCCAGTCCTCTACTTCTTCTCAATATGATTTTTTGTCCTCTGCTACTAAATTGAATTAGGCTATCGTCTTGTGGCGCCAATATTTCGCGGTCATAAGTCAACAGATAGTCGGCAATATCCATTAACCATTCTTTTGCTTTTTGGTCTTGGTATAAAATGGGTGATCCACTCAAATTGCCACTGGTTGCTACCATGGGTTTGCCAAAACAATTGGCCAGCAATTGTAACAGGGGAGAAGCTGGTAGCATAGCACCTAATCTAGATAGCCCTGGTGCAATTCCTTCTAGATCCAAATTGTTTTCTGGATAATTTTTGATGTTACATAGCACTATTGGTGCAGATTTGTCTTTTAGGGCACTCAGTTCAGTTGTGTTAATAGATAAATCTGCTTGCAGCATTTCTATATCTGCATAGAGTAAGGCAAAAGGTTTGCTGGGGCGATGCTTTCTTTTTCTTAATGTAGCTATTGCTTCTTTGTTGGCTGCATCACAAACTAATAAATATCCACCAACAGCTTTTATAGCAAGGATCTTACCTTCTTGAATTAGCTTGGCTAAAGTAGACGGTATTTGATCCTGTACGCAAGGAATTTCTGTTAGTTGTTCATTGTATAAGTGCATTTGTATGGCACAGTGTTTGCAACTATTGGTTTGGCTATGATGCCGATGATTGGTTACTTGATCATATTCTTCTAAACAAACTGGACATTGGTTAAGATCTGCCATACTGGTATTAGCACGATCATAGGGTAATGATTTTGTAATACTATATCTTGGTCCACACTGCAAGCAAGTGGTGAATGCATATAAATGTCTTCTATTGTCTGCACTGGCAATAGTTTTGCGACAATGGTCACAGGGTGCCAAATCTGGGGTGAGCATCATATTGGCATGTTGCTCATTAGTACTAGGTACAATGTGGAAACCTTGGTCACAATCCTCTTGTGCTAATTCAAATTGGTGTTTGCTGATGATGGCATTTCCAGGAGGGTTTTGCAATAAATGCTGGTAAAAAACCTTTGCATTTTCTTCATTGGTTTTGCAAAGAATATGTACCCCATCACTGCCGTTTCTTACCCAACCATCTATTCCCATTTGAATGGCCAACTGATGAACCGTTGGCCGGAATCCCACACCCTGTACCAAACCGTTGATATGAATATGGTAAACAGGCATTTTAGATGGTTTAAACAGGCAAGAGCACTTTGCTTTTCAGCCAGTCATACCAGGTTTCTAAACCCGCTCCACTGGTACAACTAAGCTCAATGATCTCTAAGTTAGGATTAATTTTCCTGGCATATTCCTTAGCTTTTTCCACTTTAAAATTGACATAGGGTAGTAGGTCAATTTTATTGATAATACAGAGGGTGGAACTATGAAACATATCTGGATATTTCAAGGGTTTATCGTCTCCTTCGGTAACGCTAATTACTACTACGCGCTCGCTTTCACCCAAGTCAAACATGGCTGGGCAAACAAGGTTGCCTACATTTTCAATAAAGAGTACTGAGTCAGGTTTCAGTTTCATGCCTTGAACAGCATGCAAAACCATATGAGCGTCTAAATGACAACCTTTTCCGGTATTGATCTGAGTTACTTTGGTACCTGTTGCATTAATCCTATCGGCATCATTGGCGGTTTGCTGGTCACCTTCAATCACAGCAAATTCCAATTGTCCTTTTAGGTCCGTTAAAGTACGTTCCAGTAAGGTTGTTTTCCCTGAACCGGGTGAACTCACCAAGTTTAAAGAAAGAATATTCCTGCCTTCAAAAAATCCCCGATTGCGTTGTGCCAATAGGTTGTTTTCTTGTAGAATATCCTGTTCTACTGTAACAATTTTTTTTCCCGTATTCTGTTCATTGCCCAGGGAATGGCCATGATCGTGGCTATGATGATGGTCAGTGGGGCCGCATCCGCAAGTTGCACACATGGTTATTTAATTTAAGTTGATTTAAGGTAATACCAAAGATTTTACTTTTAACTCCTTTCCACTTATAATAGAAAGAAGGTGTCCATTACAATTGGGGCAACTATCAAATAGTTGCTGCAAAGGGAATACCGTGTCACAATCCACACATAGGGCTTTTCCAGCTGTTCTGTGTATATGTCTTACAGCATGTTCTAACATACTATTCCTAATACCTTGTTTCCATGCAAATTCAAATGAGTCCATTTCTATTCCGGAAAGACAACCAATTTCTAGTTCTATTTCTTCAATGTGAATGGCACCATTTGCTAATGCTTGTTTGGTGGCTAGGTCTACAATACCCATGACAATGGATAGTTCGTGCATGAGTAGCTATTAGGCCTTTCTTTTATTTCTTTCTCTTACAATCAGTACTATCGCGGCAGCCATTACTGCTAATGAAATGATGGCGTGTTGTGGTTCACTAAAATAATGGATAATGGTATATCCATCAGAACCGCCGTGGCCAGGATGGGCAAATGCTAAAAAAGGTAAGCTTGCTGCAAGTAGGCATGAGATTTTCTTCATATGGGATGCTTTTAAGTTGATTAAAAGTATTCAATCCACTTGCCCAAAAACATGATTTAAATCATCATTCACTATGATAACTATCATAAAGAAAGGCTTTGGACAAATCTAATTTGTGCTTGCCTATTTACTTTTAAACCAACCTTTATGTCTAACGAGCTTGTCCCAACAAAACAACCAACCTATTACGAGGAAGTGGAACGCAAAGGCTATAGCCGCCGCGATTTTCTACAATTTGTAAGCATGATGACAGCATTTATTGGACTGGAAAATTCAGCTATCGGCCAAGTGGCCCAAGCGCTGGAGACTAAACCAAGAGTGCCTGTAATCTGGCTGCATTTTCAAGAATGCACCTGCTGTAGTGAAAGTTTTATCAGGTCTTCGCACCCGATAGTGGCTGATATCTTGTTAGATAAAATTTCCCTTGATTATACTGAAACACTCATGGCCGCTTCTGGATTCCAAGCAGAAGAAGCCATGCAGAATACCATGAAGAAATACAAGGGTGAATACATATTATGTGTAGAGGGTAGTGTACCCATGGGTGCCGATGGCGTTTATTGTATGATTGGTGGTAAAACTTCTCTGCAGATTTTAGAAGAAGCTGCTGAAGGTGCTAAAGCCATTATTGCATGGGGTAGTTGCGCTAGTAATGGTTGTGTTCAAGCAGCTAAACCTAATCCAACTGGAGCAACACCAATTCACAAATTAGTGAAAGGTAAACCAGTGATTAAAGTTCCTGGTTGTCCTCCAATTGGAGAAGTGATGGCAGGTGTGATTGTACACTTAGTCACATTTGATCGGATACCTGAGCTAGATGGTTTGGGCCGTCCTAAGGCTTTCTATAGCAAACGTGTGCATGATACTTGTTATCGCAGACCTTTCTATGATGCAGGTTTGTATGTAGAAAGTTTTGACGATGCCAATGCAAGAAAAGGATATTGTTTGTACAAAGTGGGGTGTAAGGGACCTTCTACCTATAACGCTTGTGGCGTAATGAAATGGAATAATGGAACCAGCTTCCCTATTCAATCTGGTCACGGTTGTATTGGTTGCAGTGAGGAGAATTATTGGGATAATGGTCGCTTGTATGATAGGGCTTCATCTTTTGCAGGATTTGGTATTGAGGCCAATGCAGATACATTTGGTAAAGTAGCATTGGGTGTTACAGGTGCAGCGCTAGCGGGTCATGCAGTAATGACTAATATCAAAAAGAAAAAGCTGATTCGCAATTTGGAAGATGAAGGCAAACAAAGCGAACACGAACTTAAATCCTAATTAATAACGCTACAAACTAATATATGAGTAAGAGAATTGTTGTTGACCCCATTACACGTATTGAAGGTCACCTACGCATTGAAGCAGACATTGAAAATGGACAAATTAAAGACGCCTATAGTAGTGGTACCATGGTGCGTCTATTAGAAGAAATTTTGCAAGGTAGAGATCCAAGAGATGCATGGGCATTTGTTGGTCGTGTTTGTGGCGTATGTACTTCAACGCATTCCCTAGCGTCTGTAAGATGTGTAGAAGATGCATTGGGTATTACTGTGCCACCCAATGCTGAGCTGGTTCGTAATATTATGTTCTGTGCCCTATATATGCATGACCATGTGGTGCATTTTTATCATTTGCACGCGATGGACTGGGTAGACGTGGTGAATGCATTGCAAGCTGATCCCAAGAAAACTTCAGAATTGGCACAATCAATTTCTAAATGGCCCAAGAGCTCTCCTGGATATTTTAGTGATATCCAAACTAGGATTAAGAAATTTGTGGCCAGTGGCCAATTGGGCATTTTTGCCAATGGTTATTGGGGACACCCTGCTTACAAATTACCTGCTGAGGTAAATTTGATTGGTTTGGCACACTATCTAGAAGCGCTGGAATGGCAGAAAGAAATTGTAAAAGTGCACGCCATTTTTGGTGGTAAAAATCCACACCCCAACTATTTGGTAGGTGGTATGGCTTGCTCAATAGGTTTGGACGATGTAAGTGGTATTAATGCCGAAAGACTGGCTTATGTAGAACAATTGCTAAAAGATGGTAAAGAATTTATTGAGCAAGTCTATATTCCAGATTTAATGGCTATTGCTTCCTTCTACAAAGACTGGGGTGCCATTGGTGGTGGTATTGGAAATTATATGAGTTATGGTGACTTGCCTATCAATGGTTACAAAGACACGGCTTCTTATAAATTCCCTTCTGGAGCTATCTTAAATAAAGACATCAGCAAATTACATGAAGTTGATTTGCGCAAAGATGATGAAGTACAAGAGTTTATTACTAATTCTTGGTATGAATACAAAGAGGGTAACGCCAAAGGATTGCATCCTTGGAAAGGAGAAAGTAAGGTAAAATATACTGGTCCCAAACCTCCATTTGCTAATCTAAATACCAATGAGAAATATAGTTATCTAAAAACACCAAGATGGAAGGGTAATGCAATGGAAGTTGGTCCATTGGCCCGTGTATTGGTGGGTTATGCAAGTGGTAAACCTGAATATAAAGAAGTAGTGGACAAAGCTTTGAAGGATTTGAATATTCCTGTTACTGCATTGTTCTCCACTTTGGGTAGAACTGCTGCCCGTGGTTTAGAATCTGTATTGGTAGCTCAATGGGGTTTAGACTTCTTCAATAAATTGATTAGCAATATTAAAAGTGGGGATACCAGAATGGCAGATACTGCCAAATTTGATCCAGCTACTTGGGAAAAACATGCAGTAGGTGTTGGACATGCTGAAGCTCCAAGAGGTGCGCTGGCACACTGGATCAATATTGACCAAGGAAAGATTGCTAATTACCAATTGGTGGTTCCTACAACCTGGAATGCATCACCTAGAGATGGAAAGGGTCAATTGTCTGCTTATGAGTCTTCCTTAATTGGAACACCTGTAGCCAATGAACAACAGCCATTGGAAATCTTAAGAACCATACATAGTTTTGACCCATGCATGGCATGCAGTGTTCACTTGTATGATGAAGATGGTAATACCATTAGTAGGGTAAGTGTATTGGGTGAATGAGGATAGTGGAATTTCAACAGTAAACATTTAAAAATCATCGGATGAAAACAAATTTTCTGCATGTGCACAGACTCCGTAGGGTATATGTTTGGGAGTTGCCAGTACGTTATTACCATTGGTTAAATGCCATGGCCATTATAGCGCTGATCATCACTGGTTTTTTAATTGCCAGCCCATTGGCATTGCAAAGTAACCAAGAAGCTACCAACCGCTTTGTTATGGGATGGGTTCGTGTAATTCATTTTATTGCAGCCTATATTTTCTTTTTTAATTTTCTTTTCAGAATTTATTGGGGATTTGTAGGTAACAAGTATGCCAACTGGAAACAGTTCATACCTACTTCCAAGAAATTCATCAAAGAAATGTGGACCGTATTTAAGATTGATATCTTGATGCTCCGCGGCAAAGAGCACATTAGCATTGGACACAATGCCATGGCGGGCTTTATTTATTTCTTGACTTTTTGGGCTTTTTTAATTCAGTGTCTCACTGGTTTTGGTTTGTATGCTTCTACTGCTACATGGTGGTTACCAAAAATGTTTTCATGGGTTCCCGCTGTTTTTGGAGGAGATATCTTAACTAGACAGGTGCATCATTGGACCATGTGGTTCTTTATTCTATTTGCTGTAGTACACGTTTATTTGGTGTTCTATCATGATTATGTAGAAGGTAGGGGAGAAATGAGTAGTATGGGTGGGGGATGGAAATTTATTGAAGAAGACGTATTCCATGACGAGGAATTCCATACACCCAATAAACATGATTCCAATAAACACAAACCCAAAAAACCAAGTTCAGATGAAGCATAAAGAGGCAAAAATTTTGATTCTTGGTATTGGAAATTATTTAATGGGTGATGAAGGCGTTGGCGTTCATACAGCTTTGCAACTTCAGGAATTAGATTTGCCTGATTATGTAGAAGTAGTTGATGGAGGCACAGGTGGATTTCACTTGTTAGAGTATTTTGAAAACCATGAACACGTAATCCTGATTGATGCTACACTAGGTGGGGATCAGCCTGGTCAGATTAGGTTGATTAAACCAAGGTTTGCAAAAGACTTTCCAAGAGCCATGAGTACCCACGATATTGGGTTGAAAGACATGGTAAGTGCTTTACAATGGATGGAGAAAATGCCAGATATTCGATTGTTTGTAGTTAGTATTGAATCTATACAGCAACAGGGGATTGAAATGACCCAAGCAATAAAAGCAGTAATACCTGATCTAATGCAAAAAGTACTGCAACTGGCCCATGAGATTGAAAAGGCGAAAATCTCCCAAAGCAAACCTCTTGAATTGGTTATAGGATAGAACTTTCCGTTGAATTGGGTAATTCCGTAATTTCGGCAATTATTGATGAATTGAAAGTGTATGATCTTGCTACCCCTCAGGCGTTTTTTATTGACTGGATGTTTCTTTTTTGCTTGCTTTATGTCTGTAATGGCACAGAGTACTGTTAAGTATCCCATTCCAACTGGGAACCCCAATCAGTTGTTATTTCTGCAAAGAGATCCAAATACCAATACCATTGTCTACGAATTGAATGTCAAATCTAACGGTGAGTTAGATACGGAAAACCCTGTTCATGCTTATTGGATCAGGTATCAAGACAAAGGCCAGAAAGAAGAGTTGAATTATATACAGCGAAACTTTGCTTATGGGTTAAAGTCTAAAACCCTGTCAAAAGACCAATATGTGTTACATTTTGTCTCGTATAAAACCAAGCTGTTTTATTTAAAGAAGGGAGCCGACAACAAGTTTAGTTTGTTTACCGATATCAATAAAAAACAGGCAGTCATTAAACAGATTTTTGTAAGGGTCAAGGGAGGTTCTTTTTGGTTGCCCAATGTGGAATATGTTGAATTAAAAGGCATAGACCCTACAAATGGAGCTGAAGTAATGGAAAGAATGAAAATTTAGCAAGCTTTTCCTTGAATGATGGATACTGTGGCATTTCATTTCTCCTATCTTTATTTGGAAATATGAACAGGTATCTCTTAGGAAATATTCCCGCAAAAATTGTCTTTACGGCATTGTTTGTATTGACAGCCAGTTTTGTTTTTGCACAACGGAAACCCGTTTTTACCAATTCGGATACCTTAATCAATCAGAAGGATATTGTAGATTATCTGAAGCCCATTTTTATCAAGGATACGGTTAAATACAACCAACGTAGAAAGGGAATTTCAGATAAAAGGGTGTATTACTCCTTATTACCTGCAACTACCGGCGTACCGGGTGGGGGATCGGCCTTGGTTACTTCTACCAATATCTCTTTTTACATGGGAGATAGAAAAAAAACTACCCTCTCAGAATTGTATTTTACGCCTTATACCAATTTTCAGGGCAGGTATGTATTTCCACTTAGGTCCAATATCTGGTTAAATGGAAATTCTTGGAATTTGCTGGGCGATCTGCGTTTTCTAATCTATCCTCAAAAATCTTGGGGATTAGGAAGTAATACCCCCGATGCAAATGGGACCCTGATTAACTACAATTATTTTAGATTTTATGAAACGGCGCTCAAAAAAATTGCTCCCAATTTATTTGCTGGATTTGGGGTTAATTTTGACCACCATTCCTCTATTCGTGCAGAATCTAATCAAGGGTTCTTTGAATCCCTGAAACCCTATTATGATACCCTGCGCCCAACTAGTTATTCAACTGGATATAATTTAACCCTTCAATATGATTCAAGAAAATTTACCAATAATCCTTTAGGGGGCATGTTCCTATCGGCCAGTTTTAGAACCAACCCATCTTTTTTAAATAAGACGGGTAGCTGGAATCAATGGATTTTTGACGCTAGGAAGTATTATTCTTTTTCAAAAAACATGCAAAATGTATTGGCTTTTTGGGCCTATCATTGGCGTGTTGGGGGGGAGTATATTCCTTATTTGGATTTGCCAAGTACCGCTTGGGATCCCTATGCTAGAACTTCTAGGGGCTTTTACCAAGGTAGGTATAGAAGTGACAAACACTGGTATTTTGAAAGCGAATATAGACGTGATATTACCAAAAATGGCTTACTGGGCTTTGTCTTGTTTGCTAATATTTCTACTTTCTCTGACTTTAAAACCAGCAATTTTGCCAGATGGAATGCTGCTGCAGGCGGGGGCATCCGGTTAAAATTGAATAAGTTTTCTAGAACAAATATTGTGTTTGATTATGCTTTTAGTAAAGAATATCAAACTTATTACCTCAATATTGGTGAAACTTTCTAACCACCAACCGTTCTTAGTTACCAATCCTAACTAATTAATGCCTTTCTTAACAAAGCCAACTTTTTTTTGCTTTTGCTGTAATAATATCGTTGGTTATATTACCTATACTGAAATTGTCATTAAACAAAAATTTATGAAAAAACTATTTATCCCTATTCTAATGGTGGCCTCTTTGATTGGTACATCCATCAGTGCTAAAGCTCAAACGGCTGACGAAATTGTAGACAAATACATTGCTGCCATTGGTGGTAAAGACAACTGGAAAAAAGTACAGTCTATGAAAGTGGAAGGTGCTATTCAGGTTCAGGGTCTAGAAATTCCCTACACTGTGAATGCTGTTCATATGAAGGGCAGTAGAATGCAAGGTGAGTTTCAGGGTAATGTGTTCATTGAAATTACTACCCCTACCAAAGGATGGAGCCAAAATCCTATGGCAGGTAAAGCAACTTTGCAACCTGTAGATGAAGATGAATTAAAAACCAAAGTAGATGATTTGGATATCCAAAGTCCATTTATTGATTACAAAGAAAAAGGATCTACCATTGAATCTTTGGGTAAGGATGAAGAAGACGGTAACGAATATTTTAAAATTAAGTTGACTACTAAGAATAAGAATGAGTCTACTTATTTTTTTGATACCAAAACCTTCTTGGTGTATAAGCAAGAAACTGTGATAAAGCAGCAAGGTCAAGAAATCAAAATGGCGGTTAAAAGTTTGGACTACCAAACCATAGATGGTGGAATTAAAGTTCCTTTTAAAGTTGACCAAGGTCAAATGATCATGGCTACCAAAAAAGTAACTGTGAATCCAACCATTGACGAGAAGTTGTTTACCAATAATTAATCTCATTTTTCTTATAAGGCTTACCCGTCCATGGATGGGTAAGCTTTTTTAATATCATACAGATGAAAAAATTAATCGCCGTAGGCTATAGTACTTTCTTGTTTGTGTTAACAGCTTTTGGGCAAACCAATTTAAACTCTTCTTATTTCCAGACCTTAACAGCCAGAGCACTAGGACCCTCTACTATGAGTGGAAGAATTACTGCAATTGAAGGAATTGTGACTAGTGAACAGTTGAACCTTTATGTTGGAACTGCTGGTGGTGGTATTTGGAAAAGCCAAAATGGGGGTGTCTCTTTTTCACCCGTATTTGACAAATACAACCAAAGTATTGGTGCTATTGCAATTGACAAAACCAATCCTAGAATTGTTTACGCTGGAACCGGCGAGAGCAATATGCGTAATAGTGTTTCTATTGGAGATGGGTTATTTAAAACTACTGATGGAGGTACCAATTGGCAGAAAATAGGGTTGGATAGTACCGAACATATTAGTAAGATTATCATTGACCCTAACGATAATAAAACTATTTATGTTGCTGCACCTGGGCCACTTTGGAGTGCTAGTACACACCGTGGCTTATATAAATCTACAGATGCTGGAAAGACATGGAAAAAAGCCTTGTATGTAAATGATGAAACAGGCTGTGCCGATATTGCTATTCATCCAACCAATCCCAAAATAATCATTGCCAGCTTTTGGCAATTTAGAAGAAAACCATTTGCTTTTGAATCTGGTGGTCCTGGAAGTGCTATGTTTAAATCAACAGATGGTGGTGAAACTTGGACCAAAATTTCTAAAGGGTTACCAGAGGGTAATTTGGGAAGAATTGTTTTGAGTATTAATCCTTCAAAACCCGCTGAAGTATTAGCCATTGTAGAAGCAAAAATTCCTGGACTATACTTGTCTAAAGATGAAGCGAATAGTTGGGAAAAATTAGCAGCCACCGAAAACATCACGGCTAGGCCATTTTATTTCAGCAGTTTGATATTTGATCCCAAAGATTCTAAACGTGTCTATAGACCAGCTTTTGATTTTGCCTATTCCAAAGACGGTGGATATTCTTGGTCCAATACTATTATTGGAGGTGTTGCACCACACGCTGATCATCATGCACTTTGGATTAATCCAGCCAATACAGATCAAATGTATTTGGGAACCGATGGTGGCGTTTATATTAGTCAAAATAAGGGTGTTTCTTGGCAGTTTCTAAACAACCTGCCCGTTGGTCAATTTTATCATGTAAGTACTGATAATGAACCTACCTATCATGTTTATGGTGGATTACAAGACAATGGGTCTTGGATGGCTGCTAACTCCTCAGCGGGAGGCGTAAGCAGTGCCGATTGGTTTGATTTGAACGGAGGCGATGGATTCTGGGTACAACCAAGTCCTTTGAATGCTAAAATTGTGTTTGCTGAATCTCAAGGTGGAAATGCCAATAGAATTGATTTAACAACTGGATTGGCAAGTTCCATTAAACCACAGAAGCAAGCAGGTGATGAAGAACACCGTTTCAATTGGAATACGCCAATTGTTATTGGAAATTCAACTAAGAAACTTGCAAATGGTAAACCAGTTTTCAATTTGTATATGGCCAATCAATACCTCTACCAGTCTAAAGATGAAGGTAGAAGTTGGACAAAAATTTCTCCAGACCTAACTACCAATGACAAGGCCAAACAAAAAACGGAAGAGAGTGGTGGAATTACAGGAGATAATACCAGTGCAGAGAATCATTGTACCATTTTTACTGTAACACAAAACCCCAATAATGAAATGCAAATTTGGGTGGGAACTGACGATGGTAATTTGCAGATTACCAATGATGGAGGTAAAACTTGGACCAATAAATCCCCAGAAGTTTGGAAAACTGGCATACCAAAAGGAACTTGGGTAAGTAGTATTGAAATTTCAAAACTCAATCCTAAACGGATTTATGCAAGTTTTGATAACCATATGTATGGCGACCACCAAACTTATATTGCCATGAGTGTAGACGCGGGTAACACATGGAAAAGAATTGCTTCCACTGAGTTCAGTGGATTTGCGCACGTGGTTAGGGAAGATTTACAAAATGAAAACCTCTTGTTTGTGGGAACAGAAACAGGATTGTTTATTTCTCTAGATGCTGGAAAAACGTTTATGCGTAGCAAATACCAAGGAATGCCTTGGTTCAATTTGGTGAGGGATCTTAAAATTCATCCTAAAACAGGTGATTTAGTTATTGCATCACATGGTAGAGGCATTTATGTAATAGATGATTTGCAACCATTAAGAGATTTGGCTAAAAATGATACAGAAAAAGATCATTTGTTTTTTAAGCCTGCTGATTTTCCTTACGATTTTGCCCCTCAACTGCCATCTACCGGTAGTAATATTGCGGGATGGACAGAAGCTGGCAAAGCATTGATGCCTTCTTTCAACTATTACTTAAAACAGAAAAGTAATGATATAGTCAAATTTGAGATTTACGATGCTACAGGTAAAAAAATCAAAGACCTGAATGGTTCCAATAACAAGGGTTTGAATAAGGTTTATTGGCCTTTGTCTAGTAATCCGCCAAAAGTGGCAAAGGGCGGTTTTATAGCTCAGTCCATGGTGTTTTATTCTGGTGTTTATGGCCCCAAAGTACCTACTGGCAAGTATAAAGTTGTGATGAAAGTAGATGGTAAATCATATGATCAAATGATCAATATTTTGCCCAATGACGCCAAAGGTTTTTCAACAGCCAATGTGGCTAGATTACATAACCAAAGTACAAGAATGTTTCAATTGCATGAGAATCTGGCTGTATTGGTTGATAGTTTAGATAAGACATTGGTAGGCTGGCAAAAAATTACCAATCCATCTGCTGAACAAGTTAAAAAGAC
>CAIZMD010000157.1 GCA_903933995.1 uncultured Bacteroidota bacterium | reverse complement strand
CTACTACCATGCCTTGGATGGCATTTGGTTATAACCTGCAAATCTCACCCTTGCAAACCCTGGCTTTATACAATGCGGTAGCCAATCAAGGAAAAATGATGCGTCCTTACTTGGTGTCTAGTGTAAGAGAAGAAGGGGTGCTCTTGAAAAATATGGATCCAGTTGTGGTGCGTGAAAAAGTTTGCAGTGACCAAACACTGGCACAGTTAAGAGAATGTTTAGAAGGTGTTTGCATAGCAGGTACCGCAAAAGAATTGTTTAAGACTAGTTTGTTTCCTGTTGCTGGGAAAACAGGAACTGCCTTAGTAGCCAATGGCAACAAAGGCTACGCCGATAAAATTTATCAGTCCTCTTTTGCCGGTTATTTTCCAGCAGATAATCCTCAATACACTTGTGTGGTGGTGATTAAAAATAAACCGCATGCTGCTGTATTCTATGGCGGATCTGTTGCAGGTCCTGTGTTCAAAGAAATTGCTGATCGCTTGTATAGTACTTATGTAAAAGGCGGCAAAAATGATTTGAATAAAAAGCTCTTGGATAGTTCCATCATGAGTTACGCTGGATCTAGAAAAGACATGTCCAGGGTCATGGGCAAATTAAAAATGGGTTTTAGGGATTCAGCTTCTAATGCAGCCTATGTAGCTGTTAATGGGGAAGCTCGTGACTTAGTGGTAACGGCAAAGTCTACACCCTTAAACCTGATGCCTGAATTAAACGGTATGGGTTTAAAAGACGCGGTGTATGTATGTGAAAATATGGGTTTGAAATTAAATATACGTGGGAAGGGAAAGGTAATGGCGCAATCCATTACAGCTGGTCTTCCTGTGGTAAAAGGACAACTAGTACAAGTAGAACTTAATTAATAATGATGGCTAAGCTGCAAGACATATTGTACAAAGTTCACCTCAAAGAAGTGCATGGTAGCACTGGTTTGGAAGTGTCCGGTATACAAATTGATTCACGCAAAGTGACTACTGGCAATGTGTTTGTGGCCATCAAAGGTGAATTAAGTGATGGGCATAATTATATTGGTAAAGCCATTGAACTGGGAGCCATTGCCATTGTTTGCGAAGAATTACCCGCACTATTTCATGATGGTATTACTTATATGCAAGTTGCCAATAGTCATGAAGCCGTAGCATATATGGCGCATGAATTTTTTGGCGCACCAAGTAAGCATTTAAAATTGGTAGGAGTAACTGGAACCAATGGTAAGACAACTATTGCTACGGTTTTATTCAAATTATTTACCCAATTAGGTTATACCTGCGGATTGGTGAGCACCGTGCAAAATCAAATTTCGGATTCAATTATTCCATCAACCCATACTACACCAGACGCGGTTAGCTTGAATGCCTTATTGCGTCAAATGTTAGACGCTGGTTGTACCCATGTATTCATGGAATGCAGTAGTCACGCCATTGATCAACATAGAATTACTGGATTAGATTTTAACGGCGCGTTGTTTAGCAATATCACCCATGACCATTTAGATTACCACAAAACATTTGAAGCCTATATCAAGGCCAAAAAAGCTTTTTTTGATAACCTGAGCTCAAGTGCTTTTGCTATTTCTAATGCCGATGACAAGCGTGGTGCTGTCATGTTACAAAACACAGCAGCCAAGCAATTTTACTATAGCCTTAAAACCATGGCTGCATTCAAGGGTAAGATCTTGGAAAATGGTTTGCAAGGTTTGGTGATGACGGTGAATGAGAAAGAAGTGCATTTCATGCTTATTGGTGAATTCAATGCTTACAATATTCTAGCCATTTATGGAGCAGCGGTTTGTTTGGGTGAAAAT
>CAIZMD010000156.1 GCA_903933995.1 uncultured Bacteroidota bacterium | reverse complement strand
GAACCAATTTAGCATGAATATCCAATTCTAATAATGGCATAAACCAACGATAGATGGCTTTGGCTTCTTCAATATGACCTGCTTTTACCAAACGATAAATGGCTACGGTTTCTCTAGGAAAAGCACAAACTAATCCTGCAACCCAACCATCGCCACCCATTACCAAACATTCCATAGCGAGTGTATCAACTCCACCAAGAATTTTGTAACGGTCACCAAAACGATTTTTTAATCTTGTGACATTGGTAATATCTCTGGTAGATTCTTTGATGGCTTGAATATTTTTGGTGGCTTCTAAATCTTCAAACATTTCAATAGTCACGTCTACTTTATAATCCACTGGATTATTGTAAATCATGATGGGCAAATCAGTTGAGTCTGCAATGGTTTTAAAATAAGTTACCGTTTCACGATGGTCAGATTTATAACGCATAGGTGGTAAAATCATCAACCCAGTAGCCCCCCAAGCTTTGGCATAAGCAGCTTGTTTCAAAGCTTCTTTGGTGGACCCCTCTGCAATATTCAATACTACTGGAACTTTACCAGCTACTTTTTCAACAGCAAAACGAATTAAGGTTTCTTTTTCAGCAGTTTCTAACACACTAGCTTCACCCAAAGTTCCACCTAGGATAATACCGTTGACACCTGCGTCTAATTGAGCTTGTAAATTCAATTCAAACAAAGGAAGATCCAATTGGTCGTCAGCAGTAAATTTGGTAGTCAATGCGGGAAATACCCCTTTCCAATCAATAGCCATAATTGTATTTTTTGTTGATTTAATAAGTCAAAACTACTCAAGATAATCATGGAAGCATAGACCTGAATTAGTCACTATTAATACTATTTTATCCAGTTATTAATCAAATAATTGAATTATTGATTAATTTAACACCAATGAAAGTCATTCCATTTCAGATTCCCAAAACAGGGAAAGACGCTATTAGGGTGCAAGTGGAGCAGATTAATCACTTGTATAATCACTTGCACCAACATCCAGAGATTCAAGTAACCTTGGTGGTGGCTAGCGAAGGCACGCTAGTAGCTGGGGATTATATTGGTAGGTTTCAAAAAGATGAGATCTATGTGATTGGTTCAAACCAACCCCATGTTTTTAGGAATGATCCAATTTATTTTAAAGGAAGAAAAAAAGCTAGCACCATCACCGTCTTTTTTGATGAAACAACCCTTGGTACAGGTTTTTGGGCCTCTCCAGAATTGGTCAATTTTCTTCCATTTTTCCAAATGAGTCAGGGAGGTTTTCAAGTAACAGGTAACAAAGCAGCAACCGTTCGGGAGTTGTTGTTGGATATTTCTAATAAAGAGGGCATTGAAAAAATACTGGTCTTTGTGAAATTGTTACAATCCCTAGTAGGAAAAAAAGATTTAAAACCCTTGTCTGCCATTACTAGTCAAAGGGCTATCAATGCCGTGGATGGAAGCCGCTTAAATCTTGTATTGGAATTTAGCTTTAAGGAAAGTCATAGAGCCATTCCCTTGGAAGAAGTGGCAGCAAAAGCCAATATGACCATGACCGCTTTTTGCAAATATTTTAAAACCAGAACAGGAAAAACCTATAGTGCTTTTTTAAACGGAATTAGGGTCAATAATGCTTGTAAAGCATTATTAGAATCAGATGAGCCCATAGCTAATATTGGCTATCAGACCGGTTTTAATAACCTATCTAATTTCAATAGAATTTTCAAGTCTATAACTGGAACAACCCCTAAAGCTTATAGGTCAATCAACTAGGCTTCCACTACTTCACCTTCCAAATCATAGTCATAAGCCTTGGTGATTTTTACCTGTACAAATTCACCAATGGTTAATTTCTTGGCAGAATGCACCACCACCTCATTGTCTACTTCTACAGAGTCAAATTCAGTTCTACCCAAATATCTTCCGGCTTCTTTTTTATCAATTAACACTTTGAATACCTGCCCAATTTTTTCTTGGTTTTTCTCATAAGAGATTTCCTGTTGCACTTCCATCACTTCCTGGGCACGTAATTGCTTGGTTTCATCCGGCACATCATCTACCAAATCATAGGCACTGGTATTTTCCTCATGACTATAATTAAAGATACCCACCCTATCAAAACGGTGTTCTTGCAAAAACTCCTTTAGTTCCTCAATATCTTCTTCGGTTTCACCAGGGAATCCTGCAATCAAAGTTGTTCTCAAACAAATGCCCGGCACTTTCTCACGTATGGTGCGAATGAGATCTGTCATCTCTTCCCTTGTAATATTGCGCTTCATGGCTTTGAGCATATTATTACTAGCGTGTTG
>CAIZMD010000155.1 GCA_903933995.1 uncultured Bacteroidota bacterium | reverse complement strand
CGGCATTTCAGGAGAAGCACAATTACCCTCCGTGAATAGGAGTGCGGTAACAGGAATTTTGGTCACGGCCATCATGCGATTTGTCTTGTTCTTAGCAGCCCTTGGTGTGATTATGCAAGGTGTGCAATTAGACATGAGTAATCCACCCGCATCTGTTTTTCGTGCAGCTGCCGGAGAAATGGGCTACAAATTTTTTGGCGTGGTTATGTGGTGTGCTGCTATTACATCTGTGGTAGGTGCTGCCTATACATCGGTTTCATTTTTAAAAACCTTTCATCCTTGGATTGCCAAAAATGAACGCTGGCTCATCAGTGGGTTTATTGTCTTTTCTACTGTAGCTTATATTTTCATTGGCAACCCCGTAAAAATCTTGGTTACCGTTGGAGCGCTGAATGGATTAATCCTTCCCATTGCCCTAGCCATCATGTTATTGGTTTCCCGCAAATCCGCACTGGTAGGGACTTATAAGCATTCTGGTATTTTAACTGCGGTGGGTTGGTTAGTGGTGATTGTTATGAGCTATATGGGCGGACTCACTATCAGAAACTGGATTATCAACTAGCGGAAGAATTAATTACTTGCTAACAACAATCCAGCATTTGCTTGGTCATCAACAACCGGGGCTTCTACTCTAGTAACAATAGATGTTAGGTTTTCGCGGTTGCGCTCAAGACCTTTACTGTATAATTTATCATAGTATTGTAAAAGCACCAGGAAGGATGCGCGAACATCGTCTTCTACCAAACTATTGATAGCAGTTTTGGTTTCTAAGCCGCCTAGTTTTTTCTTGATGCGAATGATGGCATTGATCAATTGTTCTTTTGGAAACTTGCCATAATGTATGCAGATATAATCCAGTCTTGATTCAAATGGAATATCCAAAAAGAAGACCTTTTTCTGTCGCATCTTTTGATACAAAACCGTTGGAATATTTACGGTTCCAATGCGCTGACTCTCGTCTTCCATCCATATGCAAGTTGGGGAAGGAATTTCAATATCCTCTGTTGGAGCAGTATTGGCTAAAGCCTGCGCCAATTTGTTTTCAAACATCTCCTGCGATGGTTGTGCCGGCAATCCCATATTCCCAAACGCAGAACCCTTGTGACCAGCTAGTCCTTCTAAGTCTATCACGCATTCGGACTTTTTAGCCAGTGCTTTTAATACTTCGGTTTTACCGGAACCTGTGTAGCCACCCAAAATCTGTATGGGATAATCTTTTTCAAATTGTTCTAATACCCAACCCCTATATGTTTTGTAACCGCCTTGCAAAGTATACACCTGGTATCCATACAAATCCAGCAACCAAGCCACACCTGCGCTTCGCATTCCCCCGCGCCAACAATGGACCAAAACTGTTTTGGGAATAAAGGCAGATTCAGAACTTTGATTTGAATGAGTTTTTGAGTTAGGATCTTTGAACAAGGCTTCAACTGTCTCCACCATCTCCACCATTTTCACCCCAAAATATTTCAGACCAATCTTAATAGCTACTTGTTTGCTTTCTTGCTTATATGCCGTGCCTACTACTTTTCTTTCTTCATCGCTAAACAGGGGTAGACTTTGCGCGCCAGGAATATGCGCGTGCAGGTATTCACCGGGGCTGCGCACATCTAATACGGGATGTGTTTTAGCCAGTGTTAAAAATTCTGCAAGACCTACTCTTTTTACTGCCATGGTCACAAATGTAAGTCTAGTTTATTGTAACTTTTCAGCATGAAGCGATTATTGATTATCCGCCATGCCAAGAGTAGTTGGAACAACAATTTACTGGGCGATTTTGACCGTCCATTGAATGAGCGTGGGGAGCGTGATGCCCCTGAAATGGCGCACAGGATTCTAGAGAAGGGAATCAAGCTTGACGCCATTGTTTCAAGTACGGCTAGAAGGGCTTTTAGTACGGCGGAACATTTTGCCAAATCGCAGGAGATTAAGAAAACGGCTATTCTCAGTTTTGATAAATTGTATCACGCGCCGGCACATGTGTTTTATGAAGTGATTCAAGAACTAGATGACAAACTCAATACCGTGGCCATTTTTTCTCATAACCCTGGCATTACTGATTTTGTGAATGGACTTACCGATACCCGCATTGATGATATGCCCACTTGTGGCATCTATGCCATTAATATTCCCATTAAACACTGGACGGAATTTGAAGACGTAGACAAATTGTTCTGGTTCTTTGATTGTCCCAAGAACTAATCTTCCACCACCGTCTCAGGAACGGTTCTTTTATAATTGGCCAGAAATACGCCAGTAAAAATGCAGAGGGCCGCAACAAATTTGATCCAACTAAAATGTTCGCCTGCAAATAGGATAGCAATGATGGCGGCAAAAATGGGTTGGGTATAGATATAAGTGCCGGTGGCCGATGGTCCAATCACAGAAATCCCGTACACATTAAACAGATAAGCCAAACAGGTGGCACCAATAGCAATAAACGCTAGTGCTACCCAGTGTCCAAATGCAAAGGCAGACCAATCTGTGGCTACAAAATCGCCCAGTGTAAAAGGCAAAATCAATACGGTGCCAAATGTGAAGACCCAACGCAAAACATGGATGGCAGAATACTTGGCCATGAGGGGACGCACCATGACCAAATAAAAAGCATAAGAAATGGCGTTGATCATGACCATCACATCGCCCAGAATAATATTACTGCCAACAGCTGTTTGTTGTTCCTTGGTCAGGATTAATAAAAGTGATCCACCTACACCAAAAAGCAATCCCAGAATTTTCAACCAGCTCAACATTTCTTTGATTAACCATGCTGCTATAAACGTGATAAAGATGGGCGTACAAAGTGAGAGCAGGGAACTATGAATGGGAGTAGTGAGTGACACCCCTTTGATAAACATTAATTGGTTAATCAGTGCCCCAGTAGCAGCGCAGGCAAAAAACCGAGGAATATCTTTTCTATCAATCCCAGCCCTGCCAGGTTTGAGCGCAAATAGTCCCCAGAAAAAAACCAGACTCACCAAAATTCGCACGGCATTGAGTGCGTAAGGATGCATCACGCCAGGTGTGAGGTATTTGACAACAGAATAGCTG
>CAIZMD010000154.1 GCA_903933995.1 uncultured Bacteroidota bacterium | reverse complement strand
GGGTTCCATTTAAGATCAACTCCTGTTTTTCTTCTATGATTTTGATTTTTGGAATAATGCTATTTACATCCATGGTCACTGGATCTTCCTCACACAAACCAAGCATCACAGCAATATCAGTACCATGCCCCTTTCCCGTTTTGGCCAAGGAACCATATAATAACACGGTTATGGATTGAACTTGCTCAATACTTGCTTCAGCTTGAATTCTTTGAATACAGGCAAGTGCCGCCCTCCATGGACCAAGGGTATGAGAACTAGAAGGCCCTACCCCAATTTTAAACATATCAAATACCGAAATGGATTCGTGAGGCATAATCGCTGGTTTGAAACCCAAATGTAATTCAAGGTCGGGCTATCTGCACAAGAAATTACATTTTTCATGATCTCAGGGATTATATTTGGGTATGAATAAAGCCCTATTATGGATCCTGTTATTGTTGTTTCAAAGCAATAGTTGGTCACAGCCAACCAAGAGCAAAACAATGGGTAAAACGGATACTGTTTTTCTTGAACAATTGATGCAAACAAAACCTGCATTGTTTCAGCATATTTTAACAAATAGAGATAGCTTAAATGTTCAAATAGTTTACACTCAAATAAACAGAGACGCCAAAAACAAACCTAGCTTTAAAGAATTCCATTTTAATCTCGGCAAACAATATTTCTATCCAGCCAGCACAGTTAAAATGCCCATCGCTTTATTAGCCTTAGAAAAGCTGCAAACACTTGGTATTAAAGGATTAGACAAACAGACCACCATGGTCACAGATAGTTCCTATCCGGGGCAAACCATGGTCTACAATCAACCTAATTCAATTGACGGTAGGGCTACCATAGAAAATTATGTCAAACAGATATTTTTAGTCAGTGACAATGATGCATTCAACAGATTGTATGAATTTCTGGGGCAAGCATATATTCAGCAACAATTAACTCAAAAAGGCTACCCAGAAATGGCCATTAGACATAGGTTAGACGTATCTATGACTGCAGACCAAAACAGGGCCACCAATCCCATTTTATTTTATGATAGCAGTTCAAAACTGATCCACCAACAAGCTGCTCAATATAGTAAGGCCATTTTCCCAAAAAAGACCATCCAAATGGGAAAGGGATTTTATAAAAATGGACAACTGATCAATAGCCCCTTTGATTTCTCAGAAAAGAACAATGTTCCACTGATTGACCAACACCATATTTTACAATCCGTTTTATTTCCTGAATCGGTGAATAAAAAACAACGATTTCAATGGCAAACAGGTGTTGACAGTTTTGTGTTAAGATGGATGAGCTCCTTTCCAAGAGAAAGTAGATTTCCTAATTATGATACCGCCCATTACTGGGATACTTACTGCAAATTTTTACTTTACGGATCTGAAAAAGTTACTGTTCCATCATCCGTCCGCATCTTTAATAAAGTGGGCGATGCTTATGGATTCCTGACTGATATTGCATATGTGGTAGACTTTGACAATCATGTAGAATTTCTTGTCAGTGCTACTATTTCATGCAATTCAGATGGCATTTACAATGATGACAAATACGACTACGAGCGAATTGGCTATCCCTTTCTTAAAAATCTGGGGCAATTGCTATTGGAC
The DNA here is from genome assembly GCA_903933995.1 of uncultured Bacteroidota bacterium. Classification (GTDB taxonomy): domain Bacteria; phylum Bacteroidota; class Bacteroidia; order Chitinophagales; family Chitinophagaceae; genus Sediminibacterium. The sequence continues at coordinate 7,832 of CAIZMD010000154.1, read as the reverse complement.
TATGAAAAAACAAGGGAACGAAAGTTCCAACCAGACTTAAGCAAGTTTCAAATGATCAGATAAGCGATTCTGTTACTTACCCACATATCCCCATTCTTGCAGCAAACAGCTCCAAAACTTACAAGTGTTTGGATAGTTTTTACGAACTTGCCATTCCAAAATTAATCAGCGCAAAAACAATCAAAGATGACGGAACTTTCTTCTCTCCTGAACAGATTCAGTGAACCAGAAACCTTGAAAATGGCCAAATTGGGTCGTGAACTCAGAGCCAAGGGAATTGATGTAATTGACTTGAGTCTGGGTGAACCAGATTTTGACACTCCACAACATATTAAAGATGCTGCTATCAAAGCCATCAATGATAACTGGAGCCACTATACCCCTGTTTCTGGATTCTTAGATTTAAGAGAAGCCGTTTGCACCAAATTGAAGCGCGACAATAATTTGGATTATGCTCCAGAAAATATTGTTACTTCTACAGGTGCTAAACAAAGTTTGGCCAATGCCATTCTTGCCTTGGTTGATGAGGGTGATGAAGTAATCATTCCAACACCTTATTGGGTAACTTATTCAGAATTGGTTAAGATTGCTAGGGGTAAAGTAGTAGAAATTAGAACAACAGTGGAGAATGGATTTAAACCAACTGTAGCACAAGTAGAAGCGGCCATTACATCCAAATCAAAAGTGTTTATGTTCTCTTCTCCTTGCAACCCTTCTGGAGCGGTTTACAGTAAATCAGAATTAGAAGCTTTGGTTGAAGTGTTCCGTAAACACCCACAAATCACCATCTTATCAGATGAGATTTATGAATACATCAATTTTGAAGGTGCACACGAAAGCATTGCTCAGTTTGCAGACATCAAAGACAGAGTGGTTGTGATTAATGGATTGAGTAAGGGCTTTGCCATGACTGGATGGCGTTTGGGATATATTGCCGCTAACACTACCATTGCAAAAGCTTGTGAAAAACTACAAGGTCAATTTACCAGTGGCACTTGTTCAATAGCTCAAAAAGCAGGTGTAGCAGCACTTACAGGCGATTTAAGACCTTCTTTGGAAATGACTGAAGAGTTTACCAGAAGAAGAACCAAGACATTAGAATTGGTAAAAGACTTACCCGGATTCAAATGTTTTGAACCACAGGGTGCATTCTATGTATTCCCCGATGTAAGCTATTATTATGGCAAATCTAATGGCACAGAAACCATTAGCAATGCAGCAGATTTTAGCATGTATTTGTTGAATACTGCACACGTATCCTCTGTTATGGGTGATGCATTTGGAGAACCCAATTGTGTACGTTTCTCTTTTGCCAACAGCATGCCCAATATTGAAAAAGCATGGGCTAGAATTAAAGAAGCTTTGGCTAAATTGAGTTAATCATATTACTGATACAAACTTTCATAAAAAGGTTGCAATGATCTATTGCAACCTTTTTATTTGGATTCATCCATCTTTTCAAATGCATATTCCCTTTCAACTTTACAAATCCTAGTTTTATAAGATTGGTACCAAGTAGACCTACCCTTTATTTGAGCTTCTAAGTGTTCAGAAACGGCTTTCCATTTTTTAATGGATTCCAAACTATCCCAATAAGAAACCGTGATCCCAATTCCATCCCTAGCAGACTCATGACCAAGATAACCAGGTTGTTGCATCACCATTTGAGCCATGGCTTCTGCCATTTCATCATAACCTTGGGTTTGATCAGATTTAATGGAACTAAAGATGACTGCATAATAAGGTGGCGTTGGTGTTGAAGCAATCATAACTGGTAAATTAAATATCGTTAACCAATAAAACGTTTATGTAAATCAAGCACTTGCGTAATAAGCAAGTGTTGGTTGTCATTTTGAATCACAAAATCACAAAGACGCATTTTAATAGACTCATCAATTTGTTTGTCCATTCTTTCCAATACGGCTTCTCTGCTAATCCCATCTCTATGCATCACTCTTTGAATGCGTAAGGCGGTAGGTGCGGTTACTCCAATAATCAAATCCAATCCAGCAGCAGCACCAGCTTCAAATATCAATGCTGCTTCTTTAATAACATATGGGGCCTTTTGCAATTTCATCCAATCTTCCGCAGCTTTTAAGGATAAAGGGTGCACCATAGCATTTAGTACGGCTAATTGATAGGGATCTTTAAAAACAATAGAAGCCAGATATGCCCTATTGAGTTTACCATCTTGAAAACTTGTTGGGCCAAATTGTGCTATCAATTGCTCTCGTAATTGCAAATCATTTTCCATGAGCTGTTTGGCCACCGTATCTGCATTAAAAACAGGAATACCCAACACTTTAAAAATGTTAGCCACTGTAGTTTTGCCAGTGCCAATGCCTCCTGTTAGTCCAATTCTGAGCATAAAAAATCCGAAATTCAATTTCTCGAATTTCGGATTAAAGCATTGCTAAAACAATTATTTCTTTTCTGCAACAGGCTTATTCAAAGCTGCTGTCCATTCCATACTGATAGATGACTTTTCAATTTTCAAATAGCTACCAGGGCTAACTTCTAATTGAATGGTATTGTCTTCATTGATTTTGTTAACTGTACCATGAATTCCTGCAATAGTAACTACTTTGTCACCCTTCTGCATATTGTCAACAAAGGATTTTTGCTCTTTTGCTTTTTTTGCCTGCGGGCGAATCATAAACAACCAGAAAACAAGGATGATGGCACCCATCATCACCAATTGAACCATACCTCCGCCACCTTGTTGTGGATTACCTGCCAGGAAAATTGCATTCAAATAGAACATCGTGTATATTTTAATTTTTAAATAACTCTTGCAAAGAAACTATTTTTTTTCTACCGGCAAAGCCTTGTGGCCTTCTATTTTACCCGTAAAAACCAAGGTCTGATTCATTCCGTTTGGTGTGTTAGTAGTCACAAAAATGCTTTTATGTACTTCACCTGTTTGAGACTTATTTGAATCAAATTCCCCGGTAACCATCCCTTCCCCACCTGGTGCAATAGCGCCTTTTGTAAAATCAGCCACGGTACAACCACATCCTGCTTTTACATTGGTTAAAAACAAAGGTTTATTTCCAATATTCTTCATTCTAAAGGTTATGGTCTTGGTCTCCCCCATTTGCATGGTTCCAAAATTGACTGCAGAATCCAACCATTGTACCTGAGTAAAATTGGCAGAATCAGCAGCTGTAAAATCACCAATAGTTACTTTGTTTTCTGGCTTTTGATCACATGCCACTAGGTGTAAGGATAACAGCAGTATTGCCATGCTGGCGATGCGCTTCATATTAAGAATTTTTGTTTTTGAATTGAACTTTGTGAATATCGCCATTGGCTAAAAGTTCTTTGTGAATATTATCCAAAATACCATTGACAAATTGTCCGCTTTGAGGCGTAGAATATTCCTTGGCTAAGTCAATATATTCATTGATAGTAACCTTAGTTGGAATGGTTTCAAAATAAAGTAATTCACAAACACCCAAACGCATCAAAATCATATCTAGTAAGGCTATCCGCTCAGAATCCCAGTTCTTCAACTTGGGTTTAATGAGTTCCATGGTATAGTCTTCTTTGTCTATGGCTGTGGTGAGTAGGTTTTGAGCAAACTCCCATTTTTCTTGTCCTACCAATTCTTGTAAATCAAAGCTTGAAGGCTTTTGTAAGTAATTCAATACCAACTGATCCATCATCTCTGCATCGTCATCCCAATTGGAATACAATTCTTCTACATGATTGATAAAGTCTTCAATGGGCAGCATCAATTGGGTGAAAATCATTTTCATAATTTCCTTCTCCTTTGCTTTATCCCTGCTTTGAGCCAGAATATATTCTTGGTATTTCTCTGTTTCAGTAAGTGACTGATAGATTTTCTTTACCAATTCTTTGTCTATTTTGGCCGATAGTTTGCCATCTTCTACAGCTTTTTGAAAGCTTGCAGATTCTAAAATCTGCCAAAGCAAGTCATTCCCGGCAATTTTGGTATTGACATTTAAGTCTTCTTGAGAAGGCAAATTCTTGGAAGCCCTCATTCTAGAGCTGGTTTCTGCAAATCGGGCTACTTCTGTTAAGAAATATACCAGATAGACAAACAATTCACTGGTTTGGTCTAAATGCTTGCGTAACTGTGACACGGGAGTTTTAAACAGATTGGGACTACTGGCAGACGCGGTCATGTATAGCAACTGCATTACTTTTACGCGGATATTTCTTCTACTGATCATTAGATAAGAACTTGTTTGGGAGCGCAAAGTTACCAAATTAATTGGCGTAGGCAAAGCCATTTTGCGGATCTACCCAAAATACAGGGTGCAATATTGACATTATTTCTGTTGAACCCTGTATGTTTGCCACCATTTATGACAGACTTGAACCCAAAACAGGGTGAAATCAGGTTTTTTATGAAAAATTGACTTACTCTGCTCCTATGGCATGGAAATGGCTGAATGGCAGATAGTTATTCTTTAACCAACTATTTAAAAACAATAACGTTATGGCTAAAAAATTACAAGTTACCCCATTACATGACAGGGTAATCGTTAAGCCTGCTGCTGCAGAAGAAAAAACTGCCGGTGGCATCATCATCCCAGATACCGCAAAGGAAAAACCACAACGCGGTACAATTGTAGCTGCTGGAACCGGTAAGAAAGACGAACCGATGACTGTGAAAGTAGGTGACAATGTATTGTATGGCAAATATGCCGGTACAGAAATCAGCATTGAAGGACAAGACTTGCTGATCATGAGAGAAAGCGACATCCTGGCGATTGTTTAATCAAACGCCCACTTTATAAACATTCTAAAATCAAAATAGCATGGCTAAACAGATTTTCTTCGATATCGAAGCAAGAAACAAAATGAAAAAAGGCGTTGACACTTTGGCTAACGCTGTTAAAGTTACCCTTGGACCTAAAGGTCGTAACGTGGTAATTGAAAAGAAATTTGGTGCTCCTCAGGTTACTAAAGATGGTGTTACCGTTGCAAAAGAAATTGAACTAGAAGACGCCATTGAAAATATGGGCGCACAGATGGTAAAAGAAGTAGCTTCTAAAACCGCAGATATTGCTGGTGATGGTACTACTACTGCTACTGTTTTGGCTCAAGCCATTATTTCTGAAGGTTTGAAAAACGTTGCTGCTGGTGCAAATCCAATGGATTTGAAACGCGGTATTGACAAAGCTGTTACCAAAGTTATTGAAAGCTTAAGGGCTCAATCTCAAACCGTTGGTAACGATAGCAAGAAAATTGAACAAGTTGCTACTATCTCTGCTAACAGCGATAGCGAAATTGGCAAGTTGATTGCTATGGCAATGTCAAAAGTGGGTAAAGAAGGTGTAATTACTGTTGAAGAAGCAAAAGGTACTGATACTACTGTTGATGTAGTAGAAGGTATGCAATTTGACCGTGGATACATTTCTCCATACTTTGTTACTAATAGTGAGAAAATGGAAGCTGAATTACAGAATCCATATATCTTGATTTATGACAAGAAGATCAGCGCTATGAAAGACATTCTTCATATTTTGGAGAAAGTTGCTCAAAGTGGTCGTCCATTGGTAATCATTGCTGAAGACTTAGAAGGTGAAGCATTGGCAACCTTGGTTGTAAACAAATTGCGTGGAACCTTGAAAGTGGCCGCAGTTAAAGCTCCTGGCTTTGGTGACCGCAGAAAAGAAATGCTAACTGATATTGCCATCTTAACTGCTGGTACCGTTATAAGCGAAGAACAAGGTTTCAAATTAGAAAATGCTGATTTGTCTTATTTAGGACAAGCTGCTTCTATCACTATTGATAAAGACAACACTACTGTTGTTGGTGGTAAAGGCAAGAAAGCTGATATAGTTGCTCGTGTTAATCAGATTAAAGCACAAGTAGAAAACACTACTTCTGACTATGATCGTGAAAAATTACAAGAGCGCTTGGCTAAATTGAGCGGCGGTGTTGCAGTTTTGTATGTAGGTGCTGCTACCGAAGTTGAAATGAAAGAAAAGAAAGACCGCGTTGACGATGCGCTTCACGCAACTCGTGCAGCTGTTGAAGAAGGTATTGTACCAGGTGGTGGTGTTGCATATATCCGTGCAGTTGAATCTTTGGAAAAACTGAAAGGTGCTAACCAAGATGAAACCACTGGTATCCAAATCATCAAACGTGCAATTGAAGAGCCTTTGCGTCAAATTGTAATCAACAGTGGAATTGAAGGTTCTATTGTGGTACAAAAAATCAAAGAAGGTAAAGCTGATTTTGGATTCAATGCCCGTACTGAAGTGTATGAAAACATGTTCAAAGCTGGTGTAATTGATCCTACCAAAGTTAGCCGCGTTGCATTGGAAAATGCCGCTTCTATTGCTGCTATGTTGTTGACTACTGAGTGTGTAATTGCAGACAGGCCAAAACCTGAATCTCCAGCTGGACACGGTGGTGCACCTGACATGGGTGGAATGGGCTACTAATCAATATTGGAAAGTCTATAACTTATCCCCTCGAAAAATTCGAGGGGATTTTTTTTGTCCACCATTCGGTATTGATAAACCCAAGGGTTAATAATAAAACGGCCAACCCATAGGTAATCATCACGGGTATGTCTAGATCCTGTCTATGCCATAAAAATTTATTCAAGGCCAACAATCCGTCTGACAACACAAAAAAACTGGCTCCAGGTATAAAATATTTGAGGGCTATGCTATTCAAGGTCTCAGATGCCGCCAAATTAGCTGCCAAGATGGTCATTAAACTAATCATTCCCATATATGCTATAATGGGGAGTAACATGGCGCCTAATTGGTCTTTAATTTGAAAGACAATCAAAGAGCATGTAATTACTAAAATCCCAAAAGCCAAGAAAGCAGGTTGTAATTTTCCTGGTTTTAAAGGTTGTAATTGTAAAAAATACAAACTATTGCAAACATGGGTGGTCATGAACCCAAGCATCCCGAATAGAAAATACTGTTCTCCTGATAATGCTAGTAACCAATCACCCGCAAATGCACCTAATAAACCCACCCAAGGAAGCCAGGATTGTTTTTGAAAGGAAATCCCTTTAAAAAGACCTAATAATAGCATCAACATAGGTGCTAGCATCAATTTAGAATAGAATCTAAGTTCTAACCATCCCATGGCAATGGCCATGCAATGAAATAGTAAAATGGCCAAAAAAACCATGGGGCCGTATTTTTTGAAGGACATAGAACCGTTTTTGGGTGTTAAATCTAATAAAAGAAAGATGGCTTTTGTTAATTTTGCCGGATGATTACGGACGAAGAAGAAAAATTCTACCAATATTGGTCTCAAACAAGAACTACTTACAAAACCAGTATACGCCCCTATTTAAAAGGGTTATCTATTGGATTTGCCATTGGAGTAGGCATTCTTTTGACCATTTATCTAGGTTGGTATACCCGGGCTAATATGCAAGCCAATACCATATTGAATCCATTCTTGTTCTTATTGGCCATTTCTATTGTTGCCTTTTTTATGGCTTTTATTTATAGAAATTATCAATGGGAGCAACAGGAACAAAGGTTCCAAATCATACAGGCCAAAAGATTAAGAGCAGAAAAAAAATTATCTGATGCAGCCTTAGGACATTAATTTGCGTCTTTATTCCAATATCAAACCATAAAATAGACTAATGAAAAAACTGATTGTAGCTAGTAGCCTGTTCATTATTGCGGCTTTATCCTGTGGAAAAACTGATACCTCAGGTTGTCAACCAGCCACCGTTGCGGCTGAAAAAGCTACTATGGTAGCTTATTGCACAGCAAATGCTATCAATTATACCGAACATAGTTCCGGAATCTTGTATGAACTTGCTCCTCAAGGAACGGGAATTGCTCCTACCCTTACCAACAAAGTTTATG